>JBOFIW010000514.1:0-1966 GCA_051650365.1 Vibrio sp.
TTTCTGGGCAATCCATGAGTAAGTTATTAGCCATAAACTGTGGCCAAAAGTCTTCACCTAAGCCCGCATGATCGCAGGTTTTGCTCTCAATATGATGATCTGCACCGAGTAGTGTGGAGATCCAATTCAGACATAAAACCTGCTCAGTTGCTGGGTGGCGTGCTTTGTAGCCCGGTTTAAGCGTGAAGTGTAATTCTGGTATCCAGCGATCAGACCAAATGGTTAGGAGATCTTGGGTCAGTCCAAAATCAAACAGATCGCTTTTATGAAAATAAACCGGATGCCCGTAGTGGCTTGAAATAAAAAACGTGCTGCTGGTGAGCACTCGCTGAGTCAAAAATTGATAATTCTGCGCTCTGGGAAGATCGGCATATTGTTCATACAGCTCAACAAATTGGCGACCCGTCAGCAGGTTATCGGTTCGTAACTTAACCGCATAAGGCGTTTTTACCGCTTTCAGCCCCATGTGGGTGCTATACATCTGACGGTTATTATTGAGTTTGATCGGCTTGCCATCATGAAAAACGGTATTTGCGCCGGGATCATCCAATTCCAATACTTGGTCGTAATCGAGCCCATCCAACGGCTGCCCTTTCCAAGTCGACAGAATGATGGTCGATTTAGGAAAAAAGCGACGTATGGAGTTCAAACATTGCTCTGTGATGCCCGCGATTTGCTGACGACTGGCGCTGGCTTGCACTGGCCCCTGCACAACAAAGGTGATCGCTTCATCATCAATCTTGATCATGGTTTTGGCTGCCTTAAAAAGTCAGTGTACTCATCTGGCACGCCACAAAAAATGACCTCATGACGTGCGATCAAGTGGTAGTGAATATTCAACCCTTTTTGAATGAGCAGGTTGTAGAGTGGCGCAATGTATAGCTCGCCTCGCTCCCATTCTTGGCTAGGTCTGGCAACATATTCGCGATACGCCTCCAAGTAATCCTCTTTACGATTAAAGTGATAAAGCCCAGTACTACAGAGATCGGAAATCGGATTTTTCTCGGCTGTCTGAATCACTTTGGTACTGCCAGTATGTTCTGGTTTGGCGAAAGACCAGTTGTCACCGCTGCCCTGAAACACTTCTAGGTAGCCATCGCTGTGTTGGCTAATGTCAGAAAATACAAAATTCGGACGGAATGTGTCGATGTTAAACACCGTGATCGAGCCTTGATAGTCCACGCCTTGCTTTGCTAATTCCTCTAACCCCAAAGTCACCGTTTCTGCTTGGCCGCGAGTTTCGGTATGCAATTCAGCAATGTAAAACTGTTTAATGCCAAGTTGAGTCGCTTTTTCACGCACAAAGGTCGCAGTGTCGTAAACATTGCGCACAATAAACAGAAACGGAGTGCTAGCAAAATACGAGGCAAAGCTGTTGACCGAGTGTTCAAACAGGGTTTGACCATGGGCCTCAAGCATATATTTAGGTTGGGTATAGCCAGCTTTGAAGAAGCGAGAACTCATTCCCGCCATTGGGATCACAATCATTGATCAAGCCTCAATAAAATTTGGTGGAGACGAAATGCATTCGCAAACAGGGCATCTTGGCGGCGACGATCATCGGCATGCAAAGGCAACATGGAGAGGAATAGTTGAATTTGCATCGCGTAGAGATTTTTCGCCGTGAGACCGAAGGTCTGTTCAATCAGTTCGATAAAACCTTGTTGCGCCTCTTTATGATGGCTCTGTTCGGCAATCTTTAATTCGATCGCGTTATCGGTAATCTCAACATGGTAGTAACCGGCAATAATCCAGTCATATAAACCTAGAATCGAATGACTCAGTTTAGCGAGATCGTAGCGGATATCACCATACAGTGTTTTCTGGCCGTCAGGCGTCATCCCTCTAGGGTCAATCGTCTTAATTTTGTTGGCTCGGAAGTCATACAAAATGTTGCTAAAGCAAAAATCACCGTGCAAGACCCCTAACAAGGGTTCCCCATTAGGCAAATGTTTTTGGCTATCAC
>JBOFIW010000515.1:0-4442 GCA_051650365.1 Vibrio sp.
GTGGCGAATAACACCGTCTCTGAAGGTCAAATTGCTGCTTTTGCCATGGCGATTTTTTTCCGTGAAATGACGATGCCTGAGCGTATTGCACTGACTTGTGCGATGCGTGATTCCGGTATGGTGATTGATTGGAGCCATATGAATTTTGATGGTCCAGTGGTCGATAAACACTCAACGGGTGGAGTGGGTGACGTGACTTCACTGATGCTTGGTCCTATGGTGGCGGCATGTGGTGGCTACGTCCCTATGATTTCTGGCCGTGGTTTAGGCCACACGGGTGGTACGCTTGATAAACTTGAAGCGATCCCCGGTTACAACATTACCCCAACCAACGAAGTGTTTGGTCAGGTAACCAAACAAGCGGGTGTAGCGATCATCGGTCAAACTGGCGATCTGGCACCGGCTGATAAGCGTGTGTACGCAACGCGTGATATTACCGCGACCGTGGATAACATCTCGCTGATCACCGCTTCAATTCTTTCCAAGAAACTGGCGGCAGGTCTTGAATCGTTGGTTATGGATGTGAAGGTAGGCTCTGGTGCTTTCATGCCGACCTATGCAGCTTCTGAAGAACTCGCGAAATCCATCGTTGCGGTTGCCAACGGCGCAGGCACCAACACTACGGCGATCTTAACGGATATGAACCAAGTGCTGGCTTCTTCTGCGGGTAACGCGGTTGAAGTGCGCGAAGCGGTACGCTTCCTCACGGGTGAATACCGTAATCCACGTCTGCTTGAAGTGACGATGGCTTCCTGTGCGGAAATGCTGGTACTTGGCAAGTTAGCGAAAGATACCGCGCAAGCTCGTGAGAAACTGCAAGCAGTGCTGGATAACGGCCAAGCGGCAGAGCGCTTCGGTAAAATGGTAGCAGGCCTTGGCGGCCCAACGGATTTTGTTGAGAACTACGACAAGTATCTGGCGACAGCTGAGATTGTTCGTCCAGTTTACGCCCAGCAATCCGGCATCATTTCCGCGATGGATACCCGTGCCATTGGTATGGCTGTGGTGGGAATGGGCGGTGGTCGCCGTGTCGCGACCGATCGTATTGATTACGCTGTGGGCTTTGATCATTTCATCCGTTTGGGTGAAATCGCCGACAGTAATAAACCTTTAGCAATGATTCATGCCCGCAATGAAGAGCAGTGGCAACAAGCTGCCAATGCACTACAAAGTGCGATAAAAGTGGGCGGTGATTATGTACCAACACCGGATGTTTACCGTCAAATTCGAGCTCAAGACGTGTAATACCGGGGGAGTGAGCAATGAAAAGAGCATTTATTTTAGTTTTAGACTCGTTTGGAATTGGCGCGACAGCTGATGCAGAAGCCTTTGGCGATGTGGGTTCTGATACCCTAGGCCACATTGCGGATCAATGTGCGCAAGGTCTGGCAGATAACGCAGAGCGTAAAGGCGCATTGCAACTGCCTAACCTTTCCAAATTGGGTTTGGCGATGGCACATAAAGAGTCTACCGGACGTTTTGCTCCAGGGCTGGATGAGCGTGCAGACATTATTGGTGCTTATGCTCATGCAGCAGAATTGTCATCAGGCAAAGATACTCCGTCAGGTCACTGGGAAATTGCTGGTGTACCTGTGCTGTTTGAATGGGGTTACTTTAGCGATAAGCAAAATAGTTTCCCGAAAGAGCTGACCGATCGCATTCTGGCGCGCGCAGGTTTGGACGGATTCTTAGGCAACTGCCACGCCTCGGGCACTCAAGTGCTGGATGACTTAGGTGAAGAGCACATGCGTACTGGTAAGCCGATTTTCTACACCTCGGCGGACTCTGTATTCCAAATTGCCTGCCATGAAGAGACATTTGGTTTAGACCGTCTGCTGGAGTTGTGCCAAATCGCTCGTGAAGAGCTGGCGGACTACAACATCGGTCGCGTCATTGCACGTCCATTTGTGGGAGCGGGTAAAGGCCAATTTGCTCGTACCGGAAATCGCCGCGATCTTTCGGTTGAGCCACCTTCAGCAACTGTGCTGCAAAAACTGGTGGAGGAGAAGCAAGGCCGAGTAGTGTCTATCGGTAAAATTGCCGATATCTACGCGTACTGCGGCATTACTGACAAAGTCAAAGCCACTGGTATTCCAGATCTGTTTGAAGCGACTTTAGAACAGATTAAACAAGCCGGTGATAACACCATTGTATTCACTAACTTTGTTGATTTTGACTCTGCCTATGGTCATCGCCGTGATGTAGCAGGTTATGCGGCTGCGCTAGAGTATTTCGATAATCGCTTACCTGAAGTGTTGGAACTGATGCAGGAAGATGACATTCTGATCCTAACTGCTGATCATGGTTGCGACCCAACATGGCCGGGTACTGATCATACTCGTGAACATATCCCTGTGTTGGTGTACGGCAAAAAAGTCGCACCGGGTTCATTAGGCCGTCGTGACACTTTTGCTGATATCGGGCAAACTCTGGCAAGCTACTTTGGCACTTCGCCAATGGATTACGGTAAGAACTTTTTATAATACACATGCTCTAGGGCTAGTTTCAGCCCTAGGGTTTTGTTGAATGATGGCCGTTGAGCCACCAAACCAAAGGAACTAAAAACATGGCAACTCCACATATCAATGCGCAAATGGGTGATTTCGCTGACGTTGTACTGATGCCGGGTGATCCACTGCGTGCGAAATACATCGCAGAAAATTTCCTCGATAATGCGGTTCAAGTGTGTGATGTGCGTAATATGTTCGGCTACACAGGTACTTACAAAGGCCGCAAGATCTCTGTGATGGGTCATGGTATGGGTATCCCATCTTGCTCAATCTATGTCACTGAACTGATCAAAGATTACGGCGTGAAGAAGATCATCCGCGTAGGTAGCTGTGGTGCAGTGAATGAAGGCATCAAAGTACGTGATGTTGTGATCGGTATGGGCGCTTGTACTGACTCTAAAGTGAACCGTATTCGCTTTAAAGATCATGATTTTTCAGCAATTGCTGACTACAAAATGGTGAAAGCTGCGGAAGAAGCCGCGAAAGCGCGTGGTATTGAGGTGAAAGTCGGTAACCTGTTCTCAGCAGAACTGTTTTACACGCCAGACCCTTCCATGTTCGATGTGATGGATAAATACGGCATCGTTGGCGTTGAAATGGAAGCGGCAGGTATTTACGGTGTTGCAGCTGAATATGGCGCAAAAGCACTAGCGATTTGTACTGTTTCTGACCACATCAAAACGGGTGAGCAAACCACCTCAGAAGAGCGTCAAAACACCTTCAACGAGATGATTGAAATCGCATTGGATTCAGTACTGATTGGCGATCAAGCGGGTTACTAATCTTTGCCTTAGTGTCATCTCTGAATACAAAAAACCTCAGCTTAAACTGAGGTTTTTTTATCTCTCGATAAGTTCTTTCAATTATTCATTCATAGACTGTTCGGCTTGCTTGAGTAATAAATTCTCACCACCGGTCTTTTTCGGTCTGCGACGTAGTAGAAGCGTCAAGAGCACTCCACTGACAAAACTCATCAGCAACATCCAATACATATTGCGATCACTTTTACGATAATGATGATCGGAGATTGCCGTTACTTTACCCGTTTCAAAGGTAATACGCACAAAGCCAATCAAACTACCATCATGAACCACTGCTTCGACCAATTGCTGACGCCCAATGCTTGCGGTGTGCAGTGGTGTATCCAATCCTAACACTTCACGAACTGTCAGCGCTGATTCACTTGCTGCAAGTAGAACACCTTCAGAATCATAAATTGAAGCATCAAATACAAGTCGATCGGTTGCAAGCTGGTTAGTCAGTGCTAACAGACGTTCTTGATCTTGCTCGGCAATCATATTACTTGCAGACATCGCAGCTTGAGTAATGAGTACTTTAGTTAATGTTTCTAATTGGTTGGCTTGAATACGTTCATTGCCTTTACTGATCACAACGCTGTCTTGAATCGTGACAAAAAACATCAGAGCGACTGCTAGCACAGTCACTACACGTACCACGACTCGGAATGAAAAAAGTGAACCATCCATGATGAGGGAAACCTGCAAAAAACCAACTGCGCTCATATTGAGACTTGCGTTTTTAAATTGCAATAGGGTAACGTCTGGCTATACCGAATAAGGAAAGTGAACATGGATGCTTTAACAACTTTGCCGATCAAAAAACATACAACGCTGCTCAACCGTTTCCCCGAAACTCGCTTTGTCACTCAATTAGTGAAAAATCGTGCTAGTTGGATTGTGTTTGGTCATCACCTGACGCCAGCACAATTTGAGGATATGGATTTCTTCACTGACCGATTTAACGCCATTTTGGATGTGTGGAAAGTGGGGGGGTATGAGGTTGCTTTAATGGATGGGGAACTGACAGCCCAACATGAAACCATCCTAAAAGCGTTAGAGCTAGATTACGCAAGAATTCAAGATGTCCCCGATCTCACTAAACCGGGATTGATTGTATTAGATATGGACTCCA
>JBOFIW010000516.1:0-7455 GCA_051650365.1 Vibrio sp.
GACAAAATGATCGCTCACTATCAACAGCTTGGCATCGATCCAACCAGCAAACTGTTTATTTTCTCTGATGGTCTGGATTTCGAACAGGCGCTCGATTTGTGCGAATATTTTGCCGGACGAGTGAAGATCTCTTTTGGTATCGGTACGTTTTTAACCAATGATCTAGGCTTGTGGCGTAATTCAGCGGATGTTGAGTATCGCCCGCTTTCGATTGTGATTAAATTGGCGGAATGCCAAGGCCGGCCTGTGGCGAAGATCAGTGACCAGCCGGAGAAGGCAATGTGTGAGGACCCGATCTTCCTCGCGAATCTCAAACGCCGTTTTAATATTGAACTTGATGTGGATGCATTGATCCAAGAGCTTGCTCAACAGAAGCGCTCGCCACGACATTATATTTCAGCGGCCTAGTTGCCGCTGAGTCTCTTTGCGATATAAGCGGGTGGTTTCACTTGACTGCTTGGCGCATCTCATCGTATCCACCGCCGTTATGTACTTGGGTATAACCTTGTTCAATCAGGTATTTTTGCGCAATGCCGGAACGGTTACCACTACGACAATACACTACAATCGGTCGATTTTTCTCAACAGCTTGAAAGGCGGTTTCTATGTCACTTAAGGGCCAATTGAGAGCATTCTCTAGGTGTCCCTGGGCATATTCTTCAACCGTTCGAACATCTACGAGTAGTGCATTCTCATCGACCATTTTCCAAGCTATCTCAGCACGTTCTGAAGCGATAGCACCGCTACTAAACCAAGCAGTAAAAAGTGCCAACATAGCTTTAAACCAATTCTTTTGCATATTAATTACTCCTTGTTTGTTGCCATAATTGCGATGATATTTTTCTTTAAGCAAGTGAGGTGTCATTCGAGGACGGGATTTCAAAAGTTAAGGCGGCACTAAGTGGCATTGGCCTTGCGTAAAAATAACCTTGAATCCAGTACACACCTCGTTCTGCTAAGTAATCCACCTGATGCTGTGCTTCGACACCTTCGGCGATCACTTCAATGTTTCCTTGTTTGGCTGAGGCAATGATCGAATCTAGTACACTGATTTTTATGTCGCTAGTATCAATAGTGTCAATGAACATTTTGTCGATTTTGATACTAGCGATTTGTAACTGCTGCAAGTAAGCGAAGCCACCATACCCTGTACCAAAATCATCTATCTTAAATTGGTAACCTTTTTTCAATAGGTAGCATACCTCGTTTTGCGCTTGAGCCATCGCCTTAATTGGCACACGTTCGGTGAGCTCAAATTTGAGCCGTCCGCCATATGGCCACTGTAAATCTTTAAGTAAGCGAGAGAGATGCTGCTGCTCTAAATGCTCGGCTACAACATTAATACTGACCCAACGGGATTCAGGGATCTGTTTGAGATCAAGATGAACTTGTTGTATGAGTTGATCGGTAATTTTGACGACCAAGCCAGAGCTTTCTGCTGCAGGGATAAATAAAGCGGGAGGAACTAGCTGATGGCCTCTTTGCCAGCGTAACAACACTTCATAACCCACAATATTTTGAGTTCTTGAGTCAACAATGGGTTGGTAATATGGAATGAATTCGCCATCACGCAGACCTTTTTCAATTAATCCCTCAATCGAATTACGGTAATTACGCAAGATAAGATAGCTACCTGCCAACAATAGCCCTAGTAGAAGAGTAAGAGGAACCCCCCACCTAAAAGTTCGTTGACGAGCAAAGTCTTGTAAAGTGTTCCCTGCAAGGAGTGTTTGTGCACTTTGAAAAGGAGGCGTACCCACAATGCGATAAGCGGATAGCCGCTCTTCTTGGCCAAGTATGTTCGTGTTGCCACGGCGGATATCCAGCTCACTGAGTGCAGGGTCTAAAAAATGAAACTGGAGGTAAAAACACTCTGCACAGGGTTCGCGCAATAGCTCTTGTGCCCAACTGCCATCTATCACCCAAAATACACGCCCCCGAGGTTCGGTATACTGAACCAACAATTCTCTAGTTCCCATTTGGCTTTTAGGGGTTGCAAAAAGTCGGTAGCCTGTAGATACGGCATTGCTTGCTTCAGTGGTATAAAGGTTTGCCTCTAATTGATGATCAGTAAACTGAATCGGATAGCCAATGGTTGAGCAGCTTATGCCTTGTGTACTCTCAATACCAATCAAACGGACAAACCGGTTATAAAATTGTGGATCACGGATCAGGCGTATATCGTCAGCATTACAAGTAAAGGTGAGAGACTGAATCTGCTTTGGGATCATCTTATCTAAGGCATGATTCCGTTGCTCAAGATATTGATTGATCTGTGAGAGCTTTTGATTAAGCAGATATTGTGCTACCTGAGGACCCCAAATGTTCTGAGTAAGCAAGAAAATAATCAGTGGTGATAAAAAAATCGCTAGTGCGACTCTTGTAGGAATTTTAGAGATCACAGAGTTTTTCCTTAGCCAATAGAGTCTATTTGCATGGCAGGTCAGGTTGAACTATGTAACACAACTAAATGCAAATCAATGCATTGTTATGTTTCTCACTTGCAACATTCTGATACGGTATGAGAAAAAATAGTGATTGAAAACGCCGTATTGCTACGGCGGTAGCAGTATTACAGCAGTGTAATCACATCACTTAATCGGTGGCAGATAGGATGGCCTAACGCAATCACTTCGGGGCTAGGCTGTACCAAGTCAGGGATCTGAAAGGCGATCATCTTGGCTGCGATGGCCGCTTTAATGCCGTTATTAGAGTCTTCAAAAGCAAGGCAGTGCTCTGGTTTAACACCAAGACGCTGAGCTGCAAGCTGATAAATTTCTGGGTGTGGTTTACCTTGGCTAACTTCACAACCGGTCGTGATTGAGTCGAAGTAGGTATCTAACTTCGCGAGTTGTAACTTAACTAATGCTACTTCTTTTTGGGTCGAGGTCGCGACGGCGAGGGGGATGGCGCGTGCCTTCAACCAGCGCAGTAGTTCTAGTACCCCCTCTTTATGTGGGATCGCCTCATGCATAACGACGGCGTTATAGCGTTGTCGCCACTCATTATGCAATCTAGATAAGTCATCGCCATAGGCTTGACTTAAGATGTCATTGATAGTTTTGGCATTACAGCCAATAATTGATAAATATGCCTCTTGATAAAAAGGCAGACCACAAGCGGTACATGCTTCTTGAAACACGCGCATGCAGACTCGCTCTGTATCGAGCAAAAGGCCGTCCATATCAAAAATGGCAGCTTGAAATTCCATTGTTTCCACCTACCTCAAGAAAGAGAATGGCCATTGTCCCACACTTTATCAATGGCTGAGAACCCCAAGATGGAAGCATTTTAAATCAATAAATTAGCAAGAGAATTGCAGCAAATTCCGTTACACTGTGTTGCAAAATAATAACAATTGAATGCCAGTAGGTGAATGAAGTGAAATCAGCATGGATAAAGCAGTGGTTCCCCGGACTCTATCAATTTAAAGATTATGAACGGGGATGGTTTTCCGATGATGTACGAGCCGCATTTTCTGTGGTGGCCGTAGCACTCCCTGTTGCAATTGCTTATGCGCAACTGACTGGCGTTCCCGCGATTGTTGGTCTCTATTCTTGTGTGTTACCTATGTTGGTCTACGCTTTGATGGGGACATCACGACAGTTGATTATCGGGCCCGATGCGGCAACTTGTGCCGTTATCGCCGCGGTGGTCACCCCCTTGGCAGCTGGCGATCCAACCAAACATTGGCAGCTGGTGATGACCATGACCGCAATGACAGGTTTTTGGTGCTTACTCGCTAGCCGGCTCAAACTTGGTATTTTTGCTGACTTTCTCTCTCGCCCCATTTTGCTAGGACTTTTGAACGGTGTGGCACTGACGATTATTGTGGGCCAGTTTGCGAAAATACTGGGGTTGAAATACGAAAAACGCTATTTGCTGGAGCGAATTTTAGAAGCGCCAGAGCTCCTTTATTCCTTACATTGGCAGACCTTGGGGCTCAGTGTGCTGACCCTAGTAACTTACCTCGTAGTCAAACGTTGGCAGCCAAGATGGCCGGCGGCCATGTTTGCCATTATGGTGGCGGCGTTATTAGTCTGGGGGCTCAACCTAGAAAATTTTGGTGTACAAGTGGTCGGCGTCATTCAAGGCGGGTTGCCAGATTTTCAAGCTCCTGTATTTGATTTGGGGATCAGTCGTGAATTGGTTATGCCAGCGTTGAACTTAGCTATGGTTAGCTTTGTGAGTATGATGCTGACAGCGCGTAGTTTTGCCGCGAAGAATGGCTACGATATTGATGCAGATAAAGAGTTCCGCGCACTGGGCGTTGCGAACGTAGCCGCCGCATTTTCGCAAGGCTTTGCCATCAGTGGTGCGGATTCACGTACTGCCGTGAATGATGCGAATGGTGGAAAGTCACAATTGGTGTCAGTGATTGCAGCGTTGGTGATCGCATTTATTGCCGTTTTTGTCTACCAGCCATTACAGTTTATTCCGGTTGCTGCTTTAGGAGTCGTGCTCGTGATAGCGTCATTGTCATTGATCGATTTCAGAGGGATCTGGAACCTGCGAAAACGCGATAAAGATGCATTTTACTTAGCACTGATCACTTTTGTATCGGTTCTGATTATTGGCGTTATCCCTGGCATCACCTTGGCTGTATTACTCGGCCTATTTCAATTCCTCAAGGTGATTATGCGCCCGACCGATCAAATGATGGGACTGGATGAAGAAGGAACGTTGCGTACCTTAGATGGTTCGGAAAAAGCGAAACCGATCCCTGGCATGGTGATTTTCCGCTTCAATTCACCGCTAACCTATTTTAATGCCCCCTATTTCAAACGGCGTATTTTAGATCAGACTGAGCGAGAGGGGGCGCAAGTGGGATGTGTGATTATTGATGCAGTATCTAGCTTTACACACTTAGATCTCAGCGTGATGGCGATGTTGGCTGACTTGCATGGCATTCTCAAAAAACGGGGTATCCGCTTAATTCTGGCTGGCAGAAAGCGTAGCTTACGGCATTGGTGTGATCTCACAGGGATCAATACTGCGGAAGGGGGAATTGTGCTGCGTGCTGATATGTATTTGGCGATCAAACTCAGTGGCTGTTACTTAAGCGCGATGGAAGAGGGGCAGGTGCCTGCTGTACAAAAAGAGCCAGATATCAGTGTATTGCTAAAACCGACCACGACAGAAGTGGCTTAACATTTTTAGGGGCTCTGGTTGAGCCCCTGTTTATTTTGGGCTAAAAATCCGCTTTAACTTGAAATGTCATCGGTTGCTTAGTGTAAGGATGGGTGAAACAGAGTTGTTCTGCGTGTAGATGTAAACGTTGAGCTTGCTGTCCATACAAATCATCGCCTACGATGGGGCAATTCAACCCAAGAGAATGGGCACAGTGTACTCGCAATTGATGGGTTCGCCCTGTATGAGGGTAGAGATAAACCCGAGTTCGACCTTGTTCAATACTGAGCGTTTCCCACTGTGTCAGTGCCGGTTTGCCTTGTTGCCAGCACACCTTTTGCCTTGGTCTGTCATCCAGATCGCCACACAAAGGCAACTCTATTTCACCTTGTGCATCAGCAAGTGTACCTTCGAGCATAGCGACATAACGTTTTTTCACCGCTCGGGTAATAAACTGTTTTTGCAGATGCTTATTGGCGCGCCGTGTGAGTGCAAACACTAAAAGTCCTGAGGTAGACATATCCAGCCGATGTAGTGCAAATACACCCTCTGCCTCACTAAATTGTGCTTGTAAACGTGTCAGTACCGAGTCATGAACATGTACGCCAGGCACAGATAGAAATTCGGCTGGTTTATTGACGACAACGATCGCCTCATCTTGATACACAATCTCGATCTCTTGGCCTTCCGCAGGATTACTTAACAATGGATTTTCATCTATATCCATTCCTTGCAGCATATGCACCAAGATCGGTTGGCACTTACTTTGGCATGCAGGGTAAAATTTCTTATGCTGTCGAATCTCGGATTTGGGTGAACAGCCCCACCAGAATTCGGCTAATGCAATTGGTTTGAGTTGATGCTGAAATGCGTAGTGGAGTAGCTTTGGTGCTGCACACTCACCAGAGCCAGCAGGTGGCAGTGGGTTTTTGGTTACCGAAAACAGATCAATGAGGTT
Organism: Vibrio sp.; assembly: GCA_051650365.1. GTDB lineage: Bacteria > Pseudomonadota > Gammaproteobacteria > Enterobacterales > Vibrionaceae > Vibrio. Next base: position 6,089 of record JBOFIW010000516.1, read on the forward strand.
TTTCTCAACCCCTTGAATGTTGCTAAAACGATAGGCGCTAAATAATTTCTGCTGCAAAGTGGCGGAAAGCTGTTTACGACGCTGTTTTAGTTGGGCAATTTTTTCAAGTTTTCTATCGAGTGTGTTTTGGGTGCTAGCAATACGTTGCTCCCACTCTTGCTTGATCTGCTGTAATTGCCGTTTTTGCTGTACGCTGGCATCGGCTAACTCTACAAAAATCGCGATTTTCTCCAACTCTGGAAGCGATTCAGCGAGCACTCGTTGGTGCTTACGAACTTGTCGCTGCTCAGCCATGAATAGGCGATGTTGCTCTAACGCCTGTTCTGCCTGCGATTGATACATAGCAATAGTATGGGTGAGTTGGGGAAGCTCAGGATCGGCCTCTTGCTCTCGTACTTGCTGATTGATGGCGGCTATTTCATTACCATCCACACGAAAAAAGCGATCATCAGCAAAGCGATCAAATACGGGCGGAACAAATCCAGGTAATTCGTTTCGCTCTGCCAGTTGCCCTGAAAACGCGGCTAAATAGCCCAGCTGTCCCGAGCTATGTTGCACAACCAACACACCAAACATTTTTCCATGGGCTTGTGGATCATTGCCAGCTAAGCCAAATGGATGAAACCATGTTTTCTGAGTCAGTAAGTGTTGCTGTAACTCATCTGCAGCCATTTCACATAATGGATGTGGTTGATAGCAGAATGGGTAGGTAAAACGCTCTGGCAGGGAAAGATTCGCAATCGGAGCGATAAAGTGAGTGAAGCAGTTTGGTAAAGCAGACATAGCAAGCTGTAGAGTAGGTAAAGCCAGCGTGCATCTTACCTGTTTGGGCAAAATTTGTCAGGAGAGTTTTGTCCAGGATTCTGCTTTGACATCTTACAACAACTACAATATCCGATGTTTCAATTGGATGACATGCAACTTATTGTTTTGGTAAATTTAATCAGTTTCTTGGATTTATTGAACAAATTATAAGCTTATCATTTTATGGATGGTTGGATATATCCAAGTTCCATATTGTAGATTTCCCATCAATGATGCGAGTTTCGGGCAAATATTCATTTAAATTGTGATTGTAATATTAACGCTTGGTTTATTAGTATTATCGGATTAATAAGTGTTTTTTAGTTCTATATTTAATATTTTGATAATTAATAATAATAATTTAATGGGTGGATGTCCCACATTGATGGTAAGGTTTGATTTATTGACACAGAGATGACAAATGCATTTCTGGGCAATAAATTGCTTAATGAGTGTGTCTAATACCCATGCTAGGCAATAAATTGCCCAGCATGAAGGCAGGAGAGAGAGGTTGTAGCGTTAAATATTGGAACATTAATTGCTTTATGAAGCTGCAACTGAAT
>JBOFIW010000517.1:0-2727 GCA_051650365.1 Vibrio sp.
GTGGTGGTGACCCACAATGGCCCAGCGGCGAATGGTATGCCTGAATTGCATAAATTAATGCCGATTTTGGGCAACGTGCAAAAGGCCGGATTCAAAGTCGCGTTAGTGACCGATGGTCGCTTGTCGGGCGCGTCTGGCAAAATTCCATCGGCGATTCATGTATCACCGGAAGCGGTACGCGGCGGTGCGATTGGCTTAGTACGTAATGGCGACTTAATACGTCTGGATTGCAGTACGGGAACTCTCGAAAATCGGACCGACATGAGCCATCGCCAAGCTTTGACGTTAGATACCGAACGCGATCAACAAATGTGGGGACGCGAGCTATTTAAAGTGATGCGCCAAGCCGTTTCTTCGGCTGAACAGGGCGCGAGTTTTATTGTTTAAGTACTGGCGTTGTCAGTTCTGGGTATAAATAACTTGTGCTTTTGATAAGTAAACCCGCAGAAGAGTATCCTCTCACTGCGGGTTTTATTTTTATCCCACTGACTCAGTAAGATATGGCCTGCTTAATGGCTAAGGCTGAGTGCTGGGAGTTGCAGGTGCTTCATCTTCATGCCACAGCAAATCGGCGCGATTGGCATAACGTTCTTCAAAGGAAAGCGCTGGGCTTAAATCGTATTTGAGGGTGCCTTTTAACCGATCAAATGCACGTTTTGCAACCTCTGGTGTGGCCGTTGAGTGCGGGTTAATCAACAGTTCTGCCGTTCTAAGCTCTTCATTTTCAATCACATCTCGGTAGCCAGACTTGAGTGCGGTAAAGGGACCGATAGCAAATATAATATCTTCAGGTGGGATATTGAGAGTGGCGATCTCATGTAGCGTTTCATCGCGCAAAGATGTTTCTACTGCTGCTCCACCGTGATTGAGTTCTATTGCATAAACGTATCCACGTTGCTGATGCAGTGCGTAATTGACGGCGACAGATTGCTCCGAGCTGGTGGAAATCACACCACGAATACCTCGTGTATGTGAAGCAAGGCGTACATACTCCACCTGTTCAACTTTACGATTAAAACCTGAGTGGAAGATTTCATCCGGCAAGCGAGTATCGCCTCGAAACACCATAGAACCTTTGAGCTCAGGCTGATAGGTGCGCAAAAACGGTACGTTGAGGATCTCTTGCTGCGCTTGCTGATTGATTCGGTGCAGTGCTTTGACATCAGTCAGATAAGCCATGGGGTCGACTTTTTGCTCAAGTTCCCAGAAGTCACGTGCAGCTTCTAAATCACGTCCCCCTGTCATATCGGCATAGCCTGAGCCACCCAAGCCAGGACGTTCAGGCAGGTCTTCCGGTAACAGGATATCGGGTAATTCACTGCGGTGGCTGTTGCTCTCCGAAGTGACTTCGTTGCTGAGGTCATCTCCACCCCCCAATAGTCCCGAGTTCTCTAACCATTGCGGTTCCCCCGTTTCTGGATTGATGGCGCGTCGGATTGGAGGAGTATTCAGTACACGGCCGCTCGTGGCATCCACTTCTTGGTAATAACCCCAACCATTGGGTTTGAGTAGTGCACCGCGGCCACTTTGCGTCAGTTTCACACCAATCAGCTCTTCCCCTGTTTGAGGATGGGTGACGATGCGTGGCATAGCGATAAAATTGGGCAGCTCCTCCGTTGGGAAACCGCGATTGATCACAACGGAATTTTCTAACGCATTACTGGCGATCGCCACCGATTCATCGAGTGAACGGCCATATTGGGCAAGGGCAGGAAACAAGGTGGTTGCACCGAGAATAGCACCATTAATCGCACTCATTTTGGTACCTTCTAACCGTTCAGCCAGCGTATCTCCATGGATCGCCTTATCTAAACTTAAGCCGAATTGGGTACTACTGAAGCCAATACTGAGTGGTATGCCAACTTCTGGAGCGACTAAATCGACCAAAGGAAACAGTGTTAACAAGCTATAGGTCAGAGAGAGGAAATAATCACGCTGTGCTTCACTGTTGGACTTGATTTGGGTGTCGCCATCGCTCTCCAAGCGGGATTTCACTTGTTCAGTGATGCGAGCAAATACGTTACCGTACACAGGGCGATGCTTCATCATCATGTAGCTCTCATCCCACGCGCCATTGGCAAAGCCTTTTATAGCGCTATCAACACCTGAATAGGTTGCCCCATCTTGTCTTAGCGCTAAGCTAAAGTGTTTTGCTAAAGCGGCTTGATTTGCTGAGTTTCTAAGACTGGTGAACAGATGCTTTTTCAACTGTCGCTCATTGGCATAGGGGAAAAAGGGTTGCGGAGCCCCCGGAATATAGAGTAATCCCGCACTGTTACCTGCTTGCTCGATCAGCAGAATATCGGTCGAATCGTAGCCATAAATATCAAAGCGGTAGACATGAATATCCGCTGCACGTTGGTTTTTGAGCAGTGACAGTGCCAATTGGTACTGTGCTTGATCCAGTAAACCAAGGCGATATTGTTGGTGGGCCGAAAAGGCATAGCTATCACGAATTAATTGGGTGTAATGCTTTGCGTATTTTCCCCAAAAATTTTTCAGTTCTTGGCTGTAGGTTTTTTGAATATCTAGATCGTAGTACGCGATATTCCATAGATCGGAAGAAAGCAGACGAACTTCATTGCGCTCATCGAACTTTTGAGCTGTGGCTCCTTGAGTGTAGACACCGGTATTGGCATTGATGGTGTTGGAGGGCGTTCCACGGAACTGATTGAAGACGTTAAGTAGGACCGCTTGAGTCAAGGTATAGGATTCAGCAGGAGTTTC
>JBOFIW010000518.1:0-2489 GCA_051650365.1 Vibrio sp.
TTTACTCATCCTCACCCCAATACACCAACATTAAGCCCTCATCACCCATCGGCTGAGCAATCAGATCTCAAGCCTAAACCGCATGGCCACATAAGATTAGAGGATCTCCCTACCTCATCTTGCCTTACCCCCTATCCACAGCATGCGAATGAGCAAAATTTCACAGATAGTGAATGGCAATGGGCCAATATTCATGCGGAAAACCGCTTAATTCAGCAGTGGGGAAAAGACTTGGTGCGTCACTATCAGCGCTTTTTCCAATCTGTCGGCATGAATTGGATGCAACGGCCGGATTGGTTCCCGAATCAGCAGCCATGGATAAAAGCAGAGTTTTCGGTATTGATGGCAGAAGAGATCCAAACACGGCGCACAATTGGCTCGCGGATTGATGGTGAATTTGAGTTACTCGAGCGGCATGAATGCGCCAACCAAGTGCTGCTAACTTATGCCATTCCTAATCGAGGAGATACCCTGCTCAAGCAAGCAAAACGAGTAATGACACTGACGGATAACTGCACTTTAGCGATCTTTGATTGGCCTTCAACTCGACCTGTGAAACCAACCAATCTCAACACCCAGCCCCGCAGCTTAACCCTGCACCAAACCATGCGGCTAAATCCACCCTTTATCCAAAATATTCTGCCTAGCCATGTGCCTATTCCATTAGCCGCTGGGTTTTGTGAATGGCTACAACAGCACCCACACATTCTCACCCTGAGAAATAGCGGCCAGTGTTATACCATTTCCATTCGTTATCATGTCGAAAGCCATACACTTATTTTGCAGCCGATTTTCGCTTCCGAACCTATCCCACTCACTCAGGATTTGTACGCATGGCTCTCTTCGTTACAAGCGTATGCGTGGGAAGATGAACTCCCCAAACTCGCGGCTATGGCTCAAGTCTGGCTTACCAAGCATTATTGCAAAAATCTTTCTAGCACTTCGCTAAGCCAATACGCCCACCTCAAACCCTTATTTGAGGATCTCCACTTTGAAAAAACGATGGTAGAAGAACTGGTCGAAGTCTGGCTATTAGAAGAGACTCGCCACTGAAGAAAAGAGCGCTAAGTCGAAAAAGCTAACGCCGCAAGTAATGATCAAAATCAATATGGGTTGCCCCCACAACCGCTTGGATACGATTATGCACTCCCAGCTTTTTCAAAATGGCCGAAACATGAGATTTCACGGTGGTTTCCGAAATATTGAGGTCATAGGCGATCTGCTTATTTGCCGCCCCCTTGGACATGGATTGCAGTACTTGCAGCTGTTTGCGTGTTAACGTTTGCAGTGCTTCAACACTAAAATCGGCCTGCTTACGCAGCGAACTGCTCGGAGGGTTCTTGATATTCTCACGCAAAATATCTGCTGGTAAATACACATCTCCCCGCAAAATTTGAGCAAAAGCCTCTCCCATTTGCTGCCGCGCGCACGATTTCGCCACGTAGCCGACAGCGCCATAAGCCAGTGTTTGTAAAACCGTTTGTTTATCCGATTCTGCGGAAATCACCGCGACCGGCGTTGCGGGTGCAAGGTTTCTTAGCTCTAGCAAGCCATTAAGCCCAGTCATACCCGGCATATTAAGATCCAACAGCAACAAATCGCAGCCTGGCGTTTCACTCACCATACTGATGGTGGATGGCATGTCTTCCGTTTGGCGGATATTACAGCCAGGAAACCGACTTTCAAGAACAGAAACAATCGCATCACGAAACAGTGGGTGGTCATCGGCAACAATAAATGAATACATTGTGAATCCTCACATCGAGCACAAATCATCACCAACTGACTCTGTTTATATTATGTAAGCTTAATGAAACGTCCATGCACTTATTAAAATGATGATTACCTTGGAATGGATTAGCCTATTTCATTCTCAAGTAGGATTTCATTAATTCAAAATCTAACACTACAATGTTTTAACATCAATGAAACATCTGTCAAACCATGCACAGTCTCAAGTTTGCTCCAGTCACCCGTTCTGTTGTGACAGCTGAAACCTTCCAATTGGATAGTGTAAAAGCCGTTCACGAGCTTTATCAACAACTTGCAGGATTCGATATTGGCTTCATCCTGTTTTTTTGCTCCTCCGCCTACCCTTTGGCAGAACTGGAGATCGAGCTTAAGCAGCGCTTTCGCCATCTTGATGTGATGGGTTGCACCACGGCAGGCGAAATTGGCCATTCGGGCTACAACAAAAACAGCATTAGCGCGATTGGGTTTCTACGCAGTGATTTTTCAGTTGCGGGGATGCAGATCCCCCTCCAGAATTTCAGTTTAGAAAGTGCACAACGCAGTGTTGCCGAGCTGATCAGCCGCTGCAAAAGCCAGCTCAAAGCCCCGATTGAAGAAGGCACGTTTGTGTTGACCTTAATTGATGGGTTAACCAGCCAAGAAGAGTCCGTGTTACTGACCCTCAATACCGCACTAGGGCGCATCCCACACTTTGGTGGCTCAGCTGGCGATGATGAACGGTTGGCATATACCCATGT
>JBOFIW010000519.1:0-3450 GCA_051650365.1 Vibrio sp.
GCAATGGCCTGCTCAACCAACTGCTTCACCTCAACCAGCAAATCGGCATTGAGCATTTTGGCTACGGTGAAAGCGTTGGCGTGTTCCTCTTTCCACACGTCACGGTAGTCAAAGCTTGGCTTAATGCCTTTGCGCTTGAACCATTCCAACGACTCTTTGGGCACAATGTTTTTAGACATATCCCCACCATTTAAAAACCAAAATTATTAGCAAGAACGCATACACAAAGTGAAATGCTGAAATCGCAATCAAAGACAAATTAAAAGAACAAAAATCAGGCATCGCGCGCATCTCCTAAACCGCGAGCCTGAAACATCAGCTTCGCCATCTGCTCAACAAACTCACCCTCGCTGAGTTCAGCTTGCAAGGCAGGCAGACCAGCCAAGAACGCATCATAACTGGCCGAGCCCTTGGCGAGCTTTAAGATCGGGTTCATAAACTCTTCGCCAGTTTCCACCCATTCGCTAACGGCCTCATCGGTCATCGCATCAATCTCCGCGTCTACGCTTTGGCTGATGCGGTTGATCGCAATACCTTGTGAACGGTTTAGGCCGACTTCTAATGGCTGCATAGAGGCTTGCGTCATAGGCACCAGCACTTCTTCTTCGCTCTCTGGCTCCGTCAGGCCGAACTTATCACGCACGGATGAAGCGCTCACGCGCAGGCCACGGTCAATCAAAGGCGTTAAGCTATCGACCAGAACTTTGAGATCTTCTGGCTCTGGTACTTTGATGCGCACTTTCGGGTAGTGCTCTTGCACACCCCAGTTGAGGATGATGTAAGGCTTAACCAAGTATTCATTGATGCAAGATTCGAGTTGGCGCGCATCCCACTTGGCAATATCAATCCGCACTTCGTTGTGAATGTTGGCTTGGGATTGTGAGCTGCCATTATCGGCGGTCATGGTTTGGCCGAGTACGGCTTTTGAGATCTGCTCATCACACCAACGCGCCATGTTTTCAAAAAGGGTATCGCCGCCATTGCCTTTGGCAGTTTCGATCAAGTCAATCTTCATTGACTCTGGGATCACAGCACCCGCATCACTGGCGATGCGGCCAATGGCATTAATCAGCGTGCTGATATCGCCCTCGCTCGCGTTCGCGCCATACTTACCGACCCGAACCGGAATGCCGTACACTTCGGCAAACGCCCACCAATCGCGCACGGTGAACGATTTCAGCATGTACATCACCGCCACCAAGCGCGCTAGGCCATTGCGCCACACGCTGCCAGATTTGGAGCGAGGCGTATGCACGATGAACTTATAAGGCTCTAGCGGCGCGCCCGTTGGGGCGTCATCACTAATCAGCAGGATCTGCTCTAGGGTTTCTTGGTCTTGGCGCAGGTAACGAGGGTCAACCCACTTATAATCGCTCGGCTTCCACGGGATTTTCTTGGTATCCCAAATCGGCTGCACTACCGCAAGGCCTTTGCCTAAACCATCGAGCAAATCAAACAGCAGCTCAGGGATCATGTCATCGGTCATGATTTCGCGCACGCGCTCTGCCATCAGCACATCATTGGCTTCATCGCTGGAGGCTTCCACGCTTGGCTCAATCGCTGCTACGGCGAGCTTACGGGTGCGCAACTGCGCCGCGTAGTGCAGATCACGCTCTTCCATTTCTTCCGCGAGCGTCATATACGCTTCTGGGTCTGTGCCATCAATCACGCTACGCAGTAAGCCTGCAAGGCGCTGCGGCGTAATGGTTGAGGCCACACTGACAGGGCGTGGGTTGCGCACGCCCGTGGTGTAAGCACGGGCAATGTCTTCGGCGAGTACGGTTTTGTCGGCTTTGAGTGGCAGGCCGCGATCATCGAGAAATTGAATACTCATAGTCGAATTCCTTTGCCGCGCAGATCACTGGCGTGCGGCATGTCGTCAAATCGGTTGTTTTCTTCTGCTGTGCCAAAGAAGCGGCGCTGTGTTTCATCGGCATTCGCTTTGATGGTATGCAGTTCGTAACGGGTGATGTCGGCTTTAGAAGCGAGATAAGCAAGGAAGATAGCCACCGCGCTATCACCGTGGCGCTTGTTGCCGTCGCTGCCTTTGGTTCTGCTGTCATCAATGCCAGGCACACCACGATAGATTTGGATTTGCCCAAGGTCGGTGATCACATCCTCATGCTTAGGCAGGCTAAGCTCATCATCTTCAAAGGCCGCTTTAAAGCGCGGCATGTTCTCACGGTAGTAGGCAACAGAGAGCATGACCTCTTCCACCTCTGCGCCGTACTTGTATCGCGCTTGCTCGGCGAGGTACTGGCCGTTACCGCGCGCATCGAGCTTGATGCCATCACGGCGCGGAAGCCGATCACAAATGTAGTACAGCGCTTGCTCTTGCTGCTTGAATGGCACGTTGGAAAGCTCAAGCAAAAAAGGCACGGTGCGTTTGGTGTCATCATGCACTGTGATGGGAGCCATCACCGTTAAGTCACCATTACGGGCAAAGTCTTCACCAAAGGCATGGCGCAACCCTTTCGGCAAGGTTTGCAGTTGTGGGCCAACGTTCTCCACTAACCACTCTTGCATGGTGCGCATGCGCTCGGCTTCGCCTGCATTGTTGAATGCTGTGCTTCCGGTAAAGCGAATCACCGGAGCCTCTGCCAGCCGCGCCGCACGCTCGCGAAGACCACGGCTAATGTATGCGCCGCCGCCATTCTTCGGCACACAGTAGTATTCTTCCAGCGCATCTTCTTCGGTGGCGGTGTCTCGCAGCAGATCACGCTTCCACTGGTCTTCGGCTTCTTGCGTCCATGTTTTGCCTTTGACCTGACAGATACGCTTATACAGACCATCGCGGCAGGCATCATCCAACGTGATGGTATGGATCGAGTAACGCTTCTTGCCTGCGCGGCTGTCTTGAATGAGCTGGTTAAATAGGTTGTCCACCCCGTTATGGGTAGAGATAAGGCGCACCTTTGCGCCCCACATGGTTAAAGCCAACGCGGCCTTGAGCACTTCTGCAAGCCGTTCATGGAATGCGGCTTCGTCAATGGTTACGCAGCCCTGCATACCCCGCAGGTTAGAAGGGTTGCTGGATAACGCTTGCACCTTAAAGCCAGAAGCGAAATAGACCACAAAGGTTAAGATTTCTTTGTTGCCATCGTCATCAAGAAAGACTTCTTCCTGAACATCTTGCGCCGCATAGTTAAACGCCTTAGCCCACATCGCTACCGCATCAATGAATTCGCGCGCCATCTCTTTGTTGGAGCCCACATAGAAATGGTGAGTGCCACCTGCGGCCTTTGACTTAGAAGCCGTGAGCGCAGCATCGGCCGCTTCCGCCCAAGTAATACCCGTCCGGCGGCTTTTCTCCGCAATCTTTAGCGGAGATTCATCAGCAATCCATCGCTTCTGGTAAGGCAGCAGCACATCTTGTTCGCGGAATTCATAGTTCATTTACGCGATCCCCAAGATTTGGTTTTTGATATCGGTGGCGGTATCCGCCGAAAT
>JBOFIW010000520.1:0-2644 GCA_051650365.1 Vibrio sp.
TCGGCTTGTTTACCTTTTGCGGAATTAATCGCGGGTCACAAGCTTAAAGAGGAAACTGAATTACGCTCGTTACTGACTCATATGCTGCCCGACACAGCCCAAGAATATCTGTTTAGCTGCGGCTCAGGCGTCACCGCATGTATTGTACTGCTCGCAGCGTATGTGTGCGGTTATCAAAACCTCTCGGTTTACGATGGTTCGTGGACAGAATGGGGACAACGGCAAGATCTGCCGATTGAGTAATGTCTAAACATACAAACATTAGAAAGAATATACCCAAACTACTTAGAGTTGCAGGGAGGGGGCAAGTGAGTGAATCCCCATGAGCATAGACAGACTATGTGATTGGGGTGAACGAACGTAGCCAACACCGCTGCAGCTTCAAGTAGGAAGAGTATAAAGGCCACCTAAGTGGCCTTTGTTTTGTGTACCCAACAATATTATTTGATCGATTCAAACATGGTTTGAGTCAGCTTGCCGGAAGGATCGCCAGAGAGTTCCCAAGTGAAAATACCACCGAGCTTTTGCTCTTTCGCCCATTTGGCTTTCGCGGCTACGGAGCGTTCATCTTCAAAACTGATGAAGACTTTCTTCTCAGGGTTCCACAAATACGGTGCATGCGAGGCTTCGTCATAATGGTATTGATAGCCTTGCTGCGCCGTGTAGTTCTTCATCAAATCCCAATACATGAAGTAACCATTTTCGGTCGTTCCAAACTGTGCTCCCTGCTCGGAACTTAGCTCCGCAGTGGGCAAACCACCGTCATAATCTTTGGTACCTTGCCAGCCACGGCCGTAATAAGCCGCACCAATCACCAATTTTTCACGTGGAATGCCCAGCTCGATCATCTGATTGATAAACACATCTGAGCCCATTCCCCACCAACTACGATCTGTGGCGTGCAAGTTGGTGACATGCCCCGTTTGTGGCCCCCATCCGCCAAGGTAATCGTAAGTCATGGCAAACATGTTGGTTAAATAAGGCGCTGCGGCAGGCCAATCAATTTGAGCCGCTTTTGAGCCAACACCGACCGCGGTGGAAAGCTCATATTCACGCTGTTTAGTTTTGCCTAACGCATCCAATTCCGCACTCAGAATTTTCACTAAGTGGGTGAATGCGGCTTTTTCTGCGGCCATTTGCTCATCGCTAAGCTTGGTTTCAGGACTCCAAGGTGAGGTAGTTAAGCCGCCGCCACCGGGGTATTCCCAATCGAGATCCACACCATCAAAAAAATCGTACTGCGCGATTAACTGAGCCGCTGATTTAGCAAACTGCTCGATCGATTTAGGATCTTTCGCCATTGCGTGGAACGGCTCTGACATGGTCCAGCCACCAAAGGAAGGCAAAATTTTCAGCTGTGGATGATCCGCTTTTAACTGTGCTAACTGAGCAAAGTGGCCTTTGTAGGGCACATTCACTTTGACTGCGCCAAAGTCTTTCTCCAACGCCGCTTCCGTATCCACCACAATGGCGGTGAAATCTGGTTTGCCTTTACACTGCTCGGCGACCAGTTTTTGTACCGTTTCACTCGCGCCTTTATGCGGGCCACACATGCTCAAAAACGCGTAGATCACATGAGTCAGGTTCTCGGCAGGAATATCTTTTACAACGTAGGGATTGGCTGAATTGGCGTATTGCCAGTCAGCAAAATAACCCGCTACCACAGGTTGGTTGGCGAGCGCCGCGTGGCTGCACAATGCAGTAAATAACGCGGTAGCAATGACTGTTTTTTTCATATTTAGAGCCTCCGTTTCACTGCATCCAATACAACAAATTTACGTAGGCTTGACTAAAAAACATGCAGAGCATGCGAGCCAGCATTAAAAACCGGCTCACTTTTTCACCAATTTCACTCTGTATTATGAGCTTAATGCCGTTTGCATCTGCTCATCTAAGTTGAGTACCGTCAAAGCGTTACTCACGCTAGTCGCGATCACATCAATCGCACCTGTCCGTAGTGCCCCTAATAATGCGAGAGGTTTACTATTTTCCGCCGCAATCGCGATCACTTCGGCAATCGGGCGGAACTCATCAATCCCCAAGCCAATCACACGGTCATTCATTACGGTATTGGCGATGCGTCCGTGCACATCAAAAAAGTCATGACCTGCGAAATCCCCGACCACACCTTGACTTAAACGTGATTGCACCACTTCTTCCGGCGTAAACCAGCCAAGGTCGACCATGTAACTGTTTTCACTCATATCGCCAATCCCGACCAATGCGATATCCGCTTTACGAGCGAGATCGAGGGTTTGCTTCACTGTACTGTTTTGCATGAACACCCGTTTCTGCTCCGGGTTTTCTGCGTAGGCCGGCGCGTACAAGGTTTCCGAACTGCCGCCGTATTTTTTGGCTAGCTGGCGGCAAATATGGTCAGCATTAAACATACCGCCACGTGGGTGAATGCCGCCGATGCTGCACACAAATTTGCAATCTCGCGGCGTGATCACCCCAACATGGTGTGCAACGGCCGACACATTACGCCCCTGCCCAACGGTCATAACCATGCCGTTTTTGAGCGTACTGGTGAGATAGTTGGATACTAAACCCGCCACTTGTTGGCGCTGCGCTTCATCATTGGGTTGATCGAGAGCAATCAAGGCTCGACGCACGCCAAAACGCTCTATCAAACGCTGCTCAA
>JBOFIW010000521.1:0-2273 GCA_051650365.1 Vibrio sp.
CGCCGTTGGCTCGTGCAACAACAATATTTCGCGCAATGGCGGGCAGTCGCACTGCTCTATGTGTATGGCGTGATAGGTATTTATACTCAAGGGCAACTTTCAGTGGTGAATATCTACACCCTTTTATTGGCGTTAAAAAATGGGTTTGATATCACCCTGTTTCTGCTCGACCCGATCATTTTTATTCTATGGTCGTTTACTTTTGTCAGCTTATTTTTGTGGGGGCGCGGTGTGTTTTGTGGCTGGCTCTGCCCGTTTGGCGCATTGCAAGAGATGGTGGCATGGTTGGCCAAGCAGTTTTCAATCCGTCAATGGCGCATTCCAAAGCCTTGGCACCGAGTCGGAATCTCGCTCAAATACTTCATCCTGCTTGCTTTAGTCGGGCTAAGTTTTGTCTCATTAACAACGGCAGAACGCTTGTCGGAATTGGAGCCGTTTAAAACCGCGGTCACCCTTTTGTTTCAACGCGAATGGGCTTTTGTGGTTTACGCGCTGATCTTATTGTTACTCGCGAGCAAGATTCATAAAGTTTACTGCCGCTATCTTTGCCCACTTGGCGCAGGGCTAGCCATTTTAGGCCGATTGCGCCTATTCAGTTGGTTAGACAGAAAAAAAGAGTGCGGCACACCTTGCCAACTGTGCGCCAAATCTTGTGGTGTAAACGCAATTCGAGAGGATGGGCAGATCGATTACAACGAGTGTGTCCAGTGTTTAGAATGCAGCGTGATCTACCACGATCCACAACGCTGCGTCGTCCAACGCTACGGGAAAAAGCGCCGCCCACCCCCACAGAATGACATCCCCGTACAAACCCTCACTCCATAGCCTCTGTAAAGAAGGAGTGTTTTCATCACAAAGTAGGATGTGAAGTTAAAGCCACGGTGGTTACTCTTACTGAGCATACTCACTGAAATGGAGATTCGGCCAATGTGGAAAAAACCCACTTTTAAAGAACTGCGTTTGGGCATGGAAGTGACACTCTACATCAGCAATCGCTGAGTACAGAGCCAACTCGACTCCCCTGAAAAGCACCTGATTTCAGGTGCTTTTTTATCCGATTCGTTTTTCAGCAAGGAGTGTCTGCATGCAGGTAATTATCCTTGGCTCTGGTGCCGGAGGCGGGTTTCCACAGTGGAACTGCCAGTGCTCTCAATGCGCGGCGATGCGGTGTGGAGATTTTCCATCCACTCCGAGAACCCAATCTTCAATCGCGGTGAGTGATGATGGCAAACGCTGGGTGATCATTAATGCTTCGCCCGATATTCGCCAGCAAATCAACCAGACACCCGCTTTCTATACTCCCGTAGAGAATACGCCCGTTGATAAGTCGGATCCCACTCTCTTTAGCGCCTTAAGTACTCTGCGCCAAACCCGCATTCGTGCAGTGATCTTGACTGATGCGCAAATTGATCACACCACAGGGCTACTCACCTTGCGCGAAGGGCTACCCCTGCCGCTGTATTGCACCGAGGCGGTGAAAATGTCGCTCACCGAAGAGTTTCCCTTACTGCCGATTTTTGAACACTGGAATGGGGGTTACCAATGCCACACCATTAGCAATGAATGGCGGATTGATGCAATACCGACACTGCGTTTTATTCCTATCCCGATACGCTCTAACGCACCACCTTACTCGCGATTTCGCCATCAACCTCGCCCGATGGAAACGATCGCGCTGCACATCATTGATGAGAAAACCGGCGGCCAGCTGCTCTATGCGCCGGGCATGGAAGCTGCAAACTCCGAAATTGAACGCGTGATGCACAAGGTCGATTGCGCACTGATTGATGGCACACTGTGGGATGACGATGAGATGATCCACCTCGGTCTTGGCACATTACGTGGTCGCGATATGGGTCATCTGCACCTTAATGGTCGCGATGGCACAATGGCGTGGCTTAAACCGTTTATCAAGCCCAGAAAAATCCTCGTACACATAAACAACACCAACCCGATTCTCAATCAACACAGTGCTGAGCGGGCATTATTAGAACACGCTGGCATTGAGGTTGGCTTCGATGGAATGGCACTGAACTTATAGGGAATGCTCATGCAAGCGATGGATAGAGACACCTTCAAAGCTGCGCTGTTTGCCAAAGGCGCGCTGTACCATATTCACCACCCTTTCCACATTGCCATGTATCAGGGACGCTGCACCGTGCAGCAGATCCGCGCTTGGGTCGCCAATCGCTACTACTACCAAATTTCCATCCCTATCAAAGATGCGAATGTGCTCGCCAATTGCCGCGATCCACAAATCCGTAGGCAATGGA
>JBOFIW010000522.1:0-4232 GCA_051650365.1 Vibrio sp.
GGACGCCGATATCCACGAACGCGCCAAAGTTGGCCACGTTCGAGACCACGCCTTCCAAAACCATGCCCACTTCCAGATCCGATACTTCATGGATGCCTTCAGCAAAGGTTGCAGTTTTGAATTCCGGACGCGGGTCACGCCCCGGTTTATCCAGTTCCTTGATGATGTCGGTGACGGTGGGTACACCAAAGTTTTCATTGGTGTAATCGACCGCGCGCAGAGTGCGCAGGAACTCGGTATTGCCAATCAGCGCTTTCAGATCTTTGCTGTTCTTCTCGGCGATGGTTTTCACCACAGGGTACGCTTCTGGGTGCACTGCGGAGGCATCGAGAGGGTTTTTGCCATCCATAATGCGCAGGAAGCCAGCACACTGTTCAAACGCTTTAGGCCCCAAACGCGGTACTTTTTTCAGTGCGCTGCGTGATTCGAAACGACCGTTTTCATCACGATAATCGACCACGTTTTGCGCCAATGCCGCAGAAAGTCCCGCAACGCGAGTCAGTAGCGCTGCCGAAGCGGTATTCACATCCACACCGACGGCGTTTACACAGTCCTCAACTATCGCATCCAGACGTTTCGCGAGCAGGGTTTGGCTTACATCGTGTTGATACTGGCCAACCCCGATCGATTTCGGGTCAATCTTCACCAGCTCCGCGAGCGGGTCTTGCAGACGACGTGCGATAGAGACCGCGCCGCGCAGTGATACATCGAGATTTGGGAACTCTTTCGCCGCCAGCTCTGAAGCGGAATACACCGATGCTCCCGCCTCGCTGACCATGATCTTTTGTACTTTGAGGTTGCCGCGCTTGATTAAATCCGCCGCAAAAGCATCGGTTTCACGCGACGCAGTACCGTTACCAATCGCAATCAGGTCTACGTTGAATTTTTTCACCAGCAGAGCGATAGATTGCATAGCGCGATCGTACTGATGCTGTGGTGCGTGCGGGTAAATGGTGTCGGTTGCCAGCACTTTACCGGTTGCGTCAACGACAGCAACTTTACAGCCGGTGCGCAGACCTGGATCAAGCCCCAGTGTCGCGCGAGGGCCAGCCGGTGCCGCCATCAGCAGATCTTTTAAGTTGGTAGCGAATACTTCAATCGCTTCGATTTCCGCGCGCTCTTTCATTGCGCTCATCAGTTCGGTTTCCATGTGCATGGAGATTTTGATCTTCCATGCCCAGCTGATCACCTGCTTGCGCCACGCATCAGCCGTCGCTTGGCTGAGATGAATGCCGTAATGCTCGGCAATCAGAGTTTCGCAGTAGGATTGGCGCGCACTCTCTTCCAATTCAGGATCGGCATTCAAAGTCAGAGTTAAGAAACCTTCGTTACGGCCACGCAGCATCGCCAACGCGCGATGTGAAGGTGCTTTGCTGATGGGTTCGCGGTGATCAAAATAATCTTTAAATTTCTCGCCTGCTTGCTCTTTGCCTTCGACCACGCGCGACACAATTTCCGCGTTACGATTGAGGTGCTGACGGATTTTTTCCAGTAGGTTGGCATCTTCCGCGATGCGCTCCATCACGATAGCGCGTGCGCCATCCAGTGCGGCTTTGCTGTCAGCGACCCCTTTCTCGGCATTAATGTATTTTGCCGCTTCACTTTCAGGGTCAGTGTTAGGCTGCATCCACAGCGTATCGGCCAGCGGCTCAAGACCCGCTTCAATCGCGATTTGGCCTTTGGTGCGGCGTTTCGGTTTGTAAGGCAGATAGAGATCTTCAAGGCGGTTTTTGCTGTCGGCACTTAAAATCGCTTGCTCCAGCTCAGGGGTGAGTTTGCCTTGTTCTTGAATCGATTTGAGAATGGTTTGGCGACGGTCATCCATCTCACGCAGATAGGCAAGACGGCTATCTAAGTTGCGCAGTTGGGTATCATCCAACCCTCCGGTTACCTCTTTACGGTAACGGGCGATAAAAGGAACGGTATTGCCATCGTCGATCAGGGTGACGGCAGCGATAACTTGCTCAGGGCGAACATTCAGTTCTTGAGCAATCTGGTGGCAGATAGCTTTGCTCATCCGTGGTGGTCTCTTTTTGACATTTTCGGTTTATATGGGGGCAGTTACGCCAGACTCCAGCTCAATGCTCGAATGGACGAGGAGTTTGAGCCATGGATCACGCTCTGCTCTCTAGGCGGTTACTGATAATAGGCGGCTATTAATACCATGTCTGCCGCTGGCTTTTGAGAGCTTTCAGTCAAATCTTTTGCCCTGACTGGCAAAGCGTGCGAAAAATCGGTACTTTTCGCGCAACCCTATTTTGTTGAGAATCCCGTGTGAAAACTAAGCTGATTACCCGAGCTGGCTACAACAAGCTCAAGCAAGAGCTCGACTATTTATGGAAAGAACAACGTCCCGAGATCACCCAAAAAGTCTCTTGGGCGGCGAGCCTTGGCGATCGCTCAGAAAATGCCGATTACACCTACAACAAACGTCTGCTGCGCCAGATTGATCGTCGTGTACGCTTCCTGAGTAAGTTGCTGCCAGAGCTGAAAATCGTTGATTATTCACCGCAACAGGAAGGCAAAGTGTTTTTCGGGGCTTGGGTGGAAATTGAAAACGAAGCCGGAGAGGTGAAGAAGTTTCGCATTGTCGGCCCCGAAGAGATTTATGGCGATGCCAAAGATTACATCTCGATTGATTCCCCGATGGCGCGCGCGCTACTCAAAAAGCAAGTAGATGAAGAGTTTCAAGTGCACACCCCGACGGGCATGAAAGAGTGGTTTATCAATTCGATTGAGTATGAGAAAGGAGAATTGTGAGATCGTGTATTGTGGATTCGTAGCCCATCCGCTACAAAGACATAAAGATTAACAATTCTTTGCGCGCGGCGAGCGGTAACGATGTTACATTTTACTCGCCCGAAGCGTCGGGGATTGAACAACAGTTAGGTGGGATCATGGTGGAAAATCATAAAGTTTTAGTGGTAGATGATGATGCGCGCTTGCGTGCGCTGCTTGAGCGTTACCTGTCCGAGCAGGGTTTTCAAGTCCGCAGCGTTGCTAATGGCGAGCAGATGGATCGTCTGCTGACGCGCGAAAACTTCCATTTGATGGTGCTGGATTTGATGTTGCCGGGTGAAGATGGCTTGTCTATTTGTCGACGTCTGCGCAATTCCAACAACATGATCCCGATTCTAATGCTTACTGCTAAAGGCGATGAGATTGACCGGATTGTCGGCCTAGAAGTTGGTGCAGATGATTATTTGCCTAAGCCGTTTAACCCGCGTGAACTGTTGGCGCGCATTAAAGCGGTACTGCGTCGTCAAGTGATTGAAGCACCAGGAGCACCAAGTTCGGAAGAGACCATTATTGAATTTGGTGATTTCCGCCTGAACCTTGGTACGCGTGAAATGTTCCGTGGTGAAGAGGCGATGCCGCTCACTTCCGGCGAATTTGCTGTGTTGAAAGCGCTGGTGACCAATGCACGTGAGCCGCTATCGCGTGACAAACTGATGAACATGGCGCGTGGTCGTGAATATTCCGCGATGGAGCGCTCGATTGACGTACAGATTTCTCGTCTGCGTCGTATGCTCGAAGTTGATCCTAGCAAACCGCGCTATATTCAAACCGTATGGGGACTTGGCTACGTGTTTGTCCCCGATGGTAAAGCCGCCAACTAACTTCTTTTAGGCACGCCGGGCAAGGGCGTCCTCGCTCCGCGCGTGCCCTTGCTACATTCAGGTGCCTTATGCGAATTCGCAGTTCATTTACCCAATCGATCCTGCTGTTTTTCTCTCTGTTGATCGCCAGTCAAATTTATTCTTACTACGCCGTCTTTAACTATGCATTGCTGCCAAGTTTGCAGCAGTTCAACAAAATTCTGGCCCATGAAATCAGCTTGATGCTGGATGATACCAGTAACCCAGACGTCAGCTCGGAAATGGATGCTTTGCTCAAACGGCGCGTACTGGAGCAGCTGGGGGTGACCATCCACAGTGATAACAGCCAAGATGCGGCGGACTTTCAGCACGCGATCAGTTTAGATTTGATGAGTGAAGAGATGAGTAGCGAGCTTGGCTCACCAACCGAAGTACGCATGGCGCTGGGCGAAGAGAGCTACATTCTGTGGATGAAGATCGACTCACTACCCGGCCAGTTGCTGCGTATCCCGCTTTCTGAACTGCAAGAAGAAGATTTCGCTCCGCTGTTTCGTAACAGCATTGTAATGGCGCTGCTGATTGTGATTGGTGGCTGGTTGTTTATTCGTCTGCAAAACCGTCCGCTGATTGCGC
>JBOFIW010000523.1:0-1355 GCA_051650365.1 Vibrio sp.
CAATACCGTATTGGCCATTATGCGTTGTAGGCTTCTGAGTAAATTCGACCTCGGGTTTGGCTAGAATGATTTCATTTAGGCGACGTGCTGAAGTGAGTGTTTGCCCTAAATGCTGGAATGCTCCTGCAATCGGCATCAGTAACTCTACACTCGCCATCGTGGCAAAAGCGATGAGGGCAATCATAGGATCTGGGGTTTGACCACCGACACCATCGGCAGCCAACCAGAGCATCAGCACCAGTATCCAACCATTGGCGAGCAGGAGTAAGGATTGCGCTAAACCAGAGATATGCGCGTTGGCGTATTGGTTACGTAGCAGCTTTTCTTGTGCCGTGAATATCGCCTGGCGATAGGTTTGTTCCGCGCCGAAAATGGTTAGTTCGCTATAGCCTTGCAACCAATCCAAAGTACGAACTCTTAGCTCTGCTTTATGCTGCGTGAGCTGCTGCCCATTGTGCTTGCCAAGTCGATAGAACAAGATTGGCCAAATCAACAGCACTAACAGTAAAACACCACCAAGGGTAAGACCAAGAGTGGTATCAAACCAAGCCACCAATGCTGTGAGCGCGGCGATGCCCAACACACCAACGGTCACTGGGTTAATTAGGCGCAGATAGACGTGATCCATGGCATCCACATCGGCCACGATGCGGTTGAGCATGTCGGCATCGCGTACGGCGCTCAAGCGTCCCGGAATCAGCGGAGTTAGTTTTTCAAAGAAGAAGACACGCAAATCGGTGAGCAACTTAAAGGTCGCGTTGTGTGTGACCACTCGCTCCCCCCAACGTCCGGCGGTACGTCCCATGGCAAAACCACGTACAAAAGCGCCGGGTAGCATGTAGTTGAAGGTCTCTCTGGCGATGGTTAGCCCCGCTACCGCAGCGGCGGACAAGAACCAGCCAGACAAAGTGAGCAAACCAATTGAGGCGAGCACTGTCAGCAATGCCAAAAGCATGCCTAGCGTCAGACCAAACCAGTGTTTTTTATAAAGCTTGAGATAAGGCAACAGTTCACGCATCGAGATTCCCCTGATTCGCAGCTTGTAACGCTTGGTTAGCGGCTAACATAGTGGCAAATAAACCCGGTTGCTGGCTCAACTCGTCAAAATGACCTGCTTGGACTAGTGCACCGTTTTCCATCACTAAGATTTGTTCGACAGATTGCAGCGGCTGTAACTGGTGAGTTACTAGCAAGGCGGTGCGTTGCTGAATGCTCTCATTCAGGCCCCGCATCACATATTGCTCGCTGCGTGCATCTAAACTCGCGGTGGGTTCATCGAGTAACCAAAAGCGGCCGTTTTGCAAAATAGCCCGAGCCAGAGCAATACGTTGAGCTTGGCCAACAGAAAGGCCTGC
>JBOFIW010000524.1:0-3422 GCA_051650365.1 Vibrio sp.
CTGTGCTGAATGATTGCTCATTCAAATGGTCACTCAGTTCATTGATAAATCTTTTTTGATTATCATCAACGAGTGCCCACACAGATTGATTGGTTTATATTGTTAAAGAGCGTTTTCTTTCGGCTTTCTCACCGAAGAGGCTGTGCATTCTAGCGAGATAATTGTTAGAGTCAAACTCTTTTTTCAACTTTCTTCATCGAAGCGTCTTAGCCTGACTGACTAGCCCTGAAGCCTTATGGCGTCTGCCGTGTCAGTGAGGGCGCATTATAGGGAGCTTAGTGTTTAATGCAAGCCCCTAACCATAGTTTTTTCTAAAAAAACGCTCATTAGAGCAAAAAGCCCACAAGGTGATCGTTTTCCAATCTTTTTTGGCAATGTTCTGACTCTTGGTGAGTTTTTTTGGGCTATTTCACCTTCTCTATATTATTCCTCACTATCGAGAAAGTAGGATATCCGTGAACGTGGATTAAGGTAATCACGTATTTTGTCAGGTAGTTTACTCGGTAGGATGGCATTGATAATTTTAATATCGCTATCAGCAAGTTCGATAATCGGCGCTTGAGAGCGCGGTACAGCAGGGTCATAGATCAATACATTAGGGTGGAGCAGATCCCCTACATTCACTGAAATGACGAGTCCCACCATGTTGTTAGAGAGCTGTACTACTGTTCCTGGAGGGAAGACCCCCATGAGCCTCACCAAGATGCTCAAGTAATCTGGGTTGTATAAACTTTTGCAGTTTTTAAAAAGATGAGACAACGCAACATAGGGTATCTTTTGTTCGGATGGAATGCTCGGATGACATAAGTTGTCAAATGCATTCGCTACTGCAACGATCTGTGCTAACTCATCAATCTCGTCTTCTTTTAATCCCAGTGGGTAACCCGTGCCATCTCTTAATTCATGGTGCTGTTCAATGACATGTTTTGCACTCTCGGGAAAGTCATTTACGCTATTCGCCAATTCAAGACCATATTTTGTATGCAAGCGCAGGTAGTTTTCCTCCGGATCGGTCAAGTGCGTCTTCTTACGTACTATTGCGGTAGGAACTCGCAATTTACCAATATCATGAAATAGCGCAGCGAAAGCCAATTCTTTAATTGTTGCCGCTGAAAGCCCCATGCTCTTACCAATCATCATGGAGATGACAGAAACATTCAGTGAGTGGAAATAGATATCTTCAAATTCACTCTTACTGTTTATTAGGTGTAAAGTAACGTTGTCGTCATTCAAGAGCTTGTCAACAATATCATCAACCAGTTGCTTCGCTTCTTCTGTCGCATCTAGTGGACGATTACGGATTTTGGTCACTACTGCACGCATCCTAGCTAATGAGCGCTCAAACTCTTTTTCGCAATTTAGTACACGACGTCGATATGCATTAAGTTTTTCGATCCGAACTTGCTTTTCCTGCCAAAGCTTTTCCATCTCTTTATCAATGGCTGATAAAACAGGCCCAACTGATGACTCATTATTAGGTGGTAACGGCTTTTCATCACTCAAACTGGGATTGAGGAATACGTGTTGGATACCAAGATGTTTGATCAATTGAATCTGATCGTGTGATTTGATTTTAAAACTATTAAACAGGAAAGGATGCTCATTCCATTTTACTGGCAACCGAATATGGAGACCTGGTTGCAATCTGTCCACCGTGATTTTAATACTTGCCACAATCTTTATTACATCAAAAAGAAAAACCCAAGCATCATAAAAGAAGTTAATGACAAGTTCATCAGTCTTAGAGCATCAAAAATGGTTAGTTCACGAAAGGTTACAAAGATGTCGTTTTCTGAAAAGCAAAAAGCCGACTCGTTGAGTCGGCTTCTTTAAATTATGGTACCGATGGACGGACTTGAACCGTCACTCCCGAAGGAAACGGATTTTGAATCCGTCGTGTCTACCAATTTCACCACATCGGCATCTGGGCTGTTGCCCTTTGATGGAACGCATTATACGTAAGAAGTTAAACCACGCAATAGCAAAATATTGAAAATAAAATCGTTTGCTGATTATTTAGCCACAAAGTCTTAAGCTGTGCGTTAGCTCTCTTTCTTTCGGATTTTGCACTGGCTATGCTTGCCACCTTTAAAGCAACCAAGAATGACTACTATGAATTATGTGGATCTTCCTCCTGCTGGTTTTTTTCGCCGTATGGGAGCTTGGATTTATGACGCATTGATCGTGATGGCGATATTAATAATGGCTGGCGGTGTTGTGATCGCCGCGCTCGAGGCTTTGGTGGCTGCTGGGCTTATCTCTTATGCTCCCTATCTGGATGCTAGTGATCTACTCACCCGTCATCCAATCTGGAATCCTGTGTACACCGCTTATCTTGTTTTCGTTTGGATCTACTTCTTCATTTACTTCTGGACTCGTGGCGGTCAAACGTTAGGAATGCGTGCCTGGAAACTGCATATTTGCACAGAGGAAGGTAGTCGAATTTCCGTCACACAAGCATTAATCCGCCTTGCCACGTCAGGTTTCGGACTTGCCAACTTAACAGTGCTGTTTGACCCGCAAAAACGTGGCTTTCATGATATCTGGGCGAAAACCAAGATTGTGGTCTTACCTAAAGTAAATTAAAAAAACTATCGCTCGTATTATGAGTACATTCTACTACTCATGTAATAAAAGAGAGGAAGGCAATACCTTCCTCTCTTTTATATTTGTGGGATCGTAAAGCTAACACATAAACAGCATCACAGCTTTCTACCCAGTAGGCCTAACGCAATGGTTAAAAAAACCAAGCTTGGCGCTATTGCGCCAAACAATGGAGGTAACCCATAAACTAAACTCAGCGGTCCAAAAAACTCACTGGAAATATAGAAGGTAAATCCAGCGATCACACCAGATAAAATCCGCGCTCCCATGGTCACACTGCGCAATGGACCAAAGATAAAAGAGAGCGCCATCAGCATCATAACGGCAATGGAGATCGGCTGTGTCATTTTTCGCCAAAATGCGAGTTCATAACGGGATGAATCTTGTTCTGAAGCCTTCAAATAATGCACATAATCACTTAAGCCACTGAGTGATAACTCTTCCGGTTTTACGGTCACCACGGCAAGTTTGTCGGGAGCTAATGAAGTGCGCCAACGATACTCTGGCAAGGTTTCCTTGCTGATTTCGATTTCGTTTACCATGCGAGTTAACTGAGCATCTTTCATCAACCACTCATTGTTACCGACGTAGTCCACTTGCTCTGCAAAAATCACCGTGCTCAGTTTTTTATGTTCATCAAACCGCCACAGATTCATTCCTATCAGCTGTTCATTATCTACCTTTCCGATAAAGATGAAGTCATTCGCATCACGAGCCCACACCCCCGTGCGCACCGACATGATAGCGCCGCCAGATGTCGCAAATGCTCGCATATCACGCGCTAACTTTTGCGCTTGTGGAGCACCCCATTCACCGAG
>JBOFIW010000525.1:0-1101 GCA_051650365.1 Vibrio sp.
GGCAGAATCCTGCGCCGTTAAAGATCGCCAAATTTCTAAAGAGGATTAAATGGCTAAAGAAGACGTAATTGAGATGCAAGGCACTGTCCTTGATACTCTTCCTAACACAATGTTCCGTGTAGAGCTTGAAAATGGTCACGTAGTGACAGCTCACATCTCTGGAAAAATGCGTAAAAACTACATCCGCATTCTAACTGGTGACAAAGTCACTGTAGAGATGACTCCTTACGATTTGTCTAAAGGTCGCATCGTCTTCCGTGCTCGTTAATTTCTGATTGTCGAACACAAAACAAAAAGCGGAGCCTAAGCTCCGCTTTTTGTTGCCCTAAATAAAGCACGGTATCGACTATTTAGCTCAACGCTGATGTCACATGGCAAGTTTACACTCAAAATTTGAAGCATAAAAAAGGCGCAATAACGCGCCTTTTTAGGGTAAGAGTAATTTCTCTTACTCTATATCAATCACTGCGAATTCAACTTCTGGGTTAACGTCAGCATCGTAATCAATACCTTCAATCCCAAAGCCAAACAGCTTGATGAACTCTTCTTTGTACATGTCGTAATCAGTCAGCTCACGCAGATTCTCTGTGGTGATTTGTGGCCACAGGTCACGGCAGTGTTGCTGAATATCATCACGCAGCTCTAAGTCATCTAAACGCAGACGATTGTGGTCATCCACTTCAGGCGCCGAGCCATCTTCTTTGTACAGACGTTGGCTGAACATACGGTAAATCTGTTCCATACAGCCTTCATGCACGCCCTGTTCACGCATTTTCTTAAACACCATGGCGATATAGAGAGGCATAACAGGAATCGCTGAGCTGGCTTGAGTCACTACCGATTTCAATACCGCAACGTTTGCTGTTCCGCCTTTGGCGGAGAGCTTCTCGTTCAGTGCAGTCGCTGCGCGATCTAAGTCCATCTTGGCACGACCTAAAGCACCATCCCAGTAGATTGGCCAAGTCAATTCAGTACCGATGTAGCTGTAAGCAACGGTTTTGCAGCCTTCTGCTAGCACACCCGCGTCTTCAAGCGCTTGAATCCACAGCTCCCAATCTTGACCGCCCATTACAGTAATGGTGTCAGCGATTTCTTGCTCGG
>JBOFIW010000526.1:0-3708 GCA_051650365.1 Vibrio sp.
CCACTGGATAGACCAATGATTGCGAGATTCTGTCCTATAATGCGCGCAGTTTAGTTTAGATAGCGATAACCATGTTTCTGACGGCATACCATTCAACCCAACAACACCAATTTCAATTTACTCGCCAACAGGCTAGCCACTTTGCCAAACTGGTGGCAGGCGATTTCAATCCAATCCATGACGAAGACAGCAAGCGTTTCTGCGTACCAGGCGATTTGCTTTTTGCCGTACTGCTGCAAAAAGAAGGCATTAGCCAGAAGATGCGTTTTGACTTCTCCGGCATGGTAAATGATGGCGTTGCTCTGCACATTGAAAACAAGTGTCAACGTGAAAGCGCGGTGGTGGATGCCAACGGCAAAGAGTACTTGCGCATGTCTCGCGAAGGTGAAGTGAACCGCAACCCAGCCTTTATAGAACATGTGGTTACTAGCTATGTGCAGTTTTCTGGCATGAACTTCCCGCACATCATGGTGCCTTTGATGGAAGAGCAGCAAATGATGATCAACTGTCAGCGCCCACTGGTGATTTATGAGTCAATGGAAGTGGAATTTACCCGCCTTGATCTCACCCATCCAGAAGTAGAATTTACCGGTGCGACCTTTGATGTCGATGGTAAACGCGGCTTAGTAACACTCAACTTCGCTTTCAAAGAAGAAGGACAAGTGGTAGGAAAAGGCCTTAAGCGCATGGTCGCCAGTGGTTTAAAACCATACGATCAAGTGGAAATTGATGATCTCGTCAACCGTTTCAATGAACGCAAAGAAGCCTTTCTTAGCCAAATTGAGCAAGCTGCATAATTCGCAGAACATCTGATCTAACGCCAAAAAATAACCCGCACACAGCGGGTTATTTTTTATCAAACATTTGCAATCAAGCAGTTTTCCGTCTCATCCACAACGGGGCAAATAGCAGCAAACTGAACCAGCCAATCGAGCCACCGCCAGAAGAGCTAGGCGTAAAAGGGGTCGTATCTAACTGAATACGTGAAGTCGCGGTTTTCATTCCTCCTGAAGAGGTAAATTGCAACGTGAAGTCATATTGATACAAACGGTATTCTTGGGCATCCACAGCAACTTCAACCGAACAACTTTCTGTAAAAGCTAAAGTCCCTTTGGCACTGCATCCATCAGTAACAACTGAAAATCCAGCGGGCAAATGAGCAAAGCTATTACCCGTATAAGTAAGTGTATTCGTATCTAAGTTCTTATAATTGAACACTTGACTCACTCGTCCTAATGGACGAATCCCAATATTCACAACTTGATCGTAGCTCAATTTGTTCGTGTGATTCGCAATCCAGTCGGTAAAGTAGGTAGCATTGGTGTATACACCATAAGTCCCAGCTTTTGCACACACCTCATCTCCCCAGCTCACAATGCCCAGTTGCTCACCCGTTCCTTTAACAACAATCGGCCCACCCGAATCTCCCTGGCATGAATCCTGATTCAGACGAGCGGCACAGAAGTTGGTTGAATTGGGGTCAGCAGAAATTCCTGTTTGCATCACAACTTGGCAAAGGGATTGAGAGATGAGGTCAACATCCACTTCTTGCAATATTGAGCGGAACTGTGGTGGTTTGGATTGAAGAGTAACCCCCCAACCTGCCACCGTGAGTGGAGTTAGAACAGGCAAAGCTAAACGATCTGCAGAAGTGGCAAGTATCATTGCCGGCAGATTACTCGTTTCAGCCAACTCAATAATGGCGATGTCATTGTTTAAATTACGGGTATTGTAATCAAGATGCCTATAGATCTTTTGCGCCGCTACCCTCTGGCCTTCAGAAGCGTTATTCAGATCATAAGCGCCAATAATCACATCCACATTAGAAGCACTACGAGTATCAATACAGTGGGCTGCAGTTAATACATATCTGTCACCTAAAAAGCTACCACCACAAAATTGCCCTTCATAAGCATCGGCTCCACGCGTCACTAGAGCCACTATAGATGGCCAACTCGCTGAATTTGCGTCTGAGCCATTAATGATGCGTGATGACACATCAATAACCGATGCCGCATTAGGCATTGCAGAAAAAAATACTGACGTAACTGAACACGCCCACAACGTATAAACTTTTTTCACAACTTGCCCTTGTATTATCAAAAAGTATTATTCAACCGCACGATATTAACCCAGCAAATGTTGAGGTGTTATGTTATTTAGTCTTTTTATTATTCAACTTGTGAAATTAAGCAAAAACTCAGGGGGACACGAGTCGCTCTCTACAGCCAACGCCTAACCCGTTTTTTATAGTGCAAATAAGCCTCGCCAAACTTAGCTTCTAAAATCCGCTCTTCTGGCTCGATTTGGTTCTGATTCATATACAGTATAAAGCCACCGACTATCACTAAGCTGAGGGCATTTTCTTGCCAGTAAGCAAGCCCAAAAAGTAGGAGCAGTAAGCCGAGATACATCGGATTACGGCTAAGTGCAAAAACACCACTGTCTACCACTGTTGCCGCAAGATCCGGAGCCATGGGGTTGACTGTCGTTTTATGTCTGCGAAATTCCATCACACCAGCAATCCCCCAAAAACCAGAGCTGCAAAAGCAGAGCACCATGACTAGGCTTGGCCAAGGTAGTGCAAGAGTTAAAGTAGGAAAGAGAATGGAAGAGAGGTGAATCAGCGCTAAGGCAATAAGAAAAACCGCAACGGGAGGAACTTTTAATTCTAAATCTTTCATAATCACCTCAATTCAACTGAATGAAAAAGCCCAGTGGAGTCACTGGGCATTCTGTTTATAGCAAGTGTAACAGAGCCTGCAACGGATGCTTAGGTTTGATTTGCTCAAACCGTTTCACTTGGCTACGACACGAGTAACCGGTGACCAAACAGCGCTCTTTCGGTAATGACGCTAATGCGGGTTGCCAACTCAAATCGTAGATATCGCGAGACATGGCTAATTTATCCACCTCATGACCAAAGGTGCCCGCCATCCCACAACATCCGACTGCCACTGCATTGAGCTGCGTACCAAAGTGGAGGAAGATCTCTACCCACTCTTTTTCCGCATTCGGCAGCTTGGTTTTCTCCGTACAGTGCGCCAATAAATACCAAGGCTGAACATCGGTTACTTGAGGCGTAAACTGCGACAGGCGTGGTTTGAGCCATTCATGAACCGTCAGAACCGAAAACTCGCCGCGTTCTTGGCCTAATATTTCAGCATACTCATCGCGATAGCAAAGCACCAAAGCAGGATCTACACCCACCAGAGGAATATTAAGATCCGCCACTTGAGTCAGAAATGCCGCGGTATTCGCCGCCGTCGAACGAAATTGGCGTAAAAAGCCTTTAATATGTTGCGCTTTGCCATTGGGTTTAAACGGCAACAATACCGGCTTTTTACCGAATTTAAGCAACAGGGCAACAAAATCTTCGACCACATCCGCATCGTAATAACTGGTAAACGGATCTTGGACGATCAACACATGTTGCTCACGCTCTTCTTGCGATAACCCTGCTAAACGCTGCATATCAAACAGGACGACAGGATGACGACGTAAACGCTGCGCGAGTGTCGGTACCGATAACAGGGGCGCATCAACATAACCCACCGTTTTCGCGGTTAACTTCTGCACCGAAGATTGTGCTAACACGCTATTCACCAGTTGCGGAGCCTTCGCCATCACAGGCAATAAGGTTTCGATATTCGCGACTAAATAATCTTTGACTGGGCGCGGATAACGGCTGTGATAGATATTCAGAAA
>JBOFIW010000527.1:0-3401 GCA_051650365.1 Vibrio sp.
AAATTGCCCCCTTGCTCCCAGTTAGCGTGCTGATCTTTCGTTGAGTCTGTCGAGCAATCTGCTGATCTTACGCTCATATGCCTATTTCTCTCCGCTTATATCAGCTTTTGGAATAAAAAATGAAATTATAGAATTTCAGGTAATAAATAGAACTGCTCATAATGCCTGCAACAGACCAAGAAGGATCAAGATTATGGCGCAGGATGCGGTGACCCCTTTTCGTAAAACCCCTCGCTTAGCCGTTGTGGAGGGCTCAAGTTATTCGCGTGCGACGCGCAGCCAGTTGCAAGCGGGTGAAGTGGCGTTGGTGGGCGCAGGTCCGGGTGACCCTGAGCTCTTGACGGTAAAAGCGCTTAGCTACCTACAGCAAGCCGATGTGGTGCTGTACGACTACTTAGTCTCCGATGACATCATGGCGCTGATTCCGACAGAAACGATTTTAGTCTGCGTGGGCAAACGTGCGGGTCACCATAGTGTGCCGCAAGAGAAAACCAACCAATTGTTGGTGGACTTTGCCCGTCAAGGCTATCGAGTAGTGCGCATTAAAGGCGGCGATCCCTTCATGTTTGGTCGTGGTGGTGAAGAGCTGGAAGTGCTATTTGAAGCGGGCGTGAAATTCCAGATTGTTCCCGGCATTACCGCTGCGGCAGGTGCAACAGCGTACGCCGGCATTCCATTGACTCATCGTGATTACGCCCAATCTGCTTTATTTGTGACGGGTCATTTAAAAGCACAAGCCGAGGATTTGGATTGGTCAACCCTAGCACGTGGGCAACAAACCTTAGTGATTTATATGGGCTTGAGTAATTCTGCTGCGATTGCTGAGCAGCTTCAACGACATGGCCGTCATGCCAGCACGCCGGTGGCGATTATTGAACGCGGTACACAGACTAGCCAGAAGGTGCTGATTGGCACACTACAAACCTTGCCAAGTTTGGCGACTCAGGCGCAATCACCCGCATTGATTGTGGTGGGTGAAGTCGTGGCCTTGGCGGACAAACTGCACTGGTTTGGTGAAAAACATCAAGCTGAGTTACTTAACACTGTTCAATCGGCCTAAATGTAAACTCTCAATCTCTTATTCATCACTCTCGATTTAAAAGATACGGCGTTGCCAAAGCGCAGCGCTCAGCCGTCAGGCAAGCGAAAAGGAAGCAAGAAAAATGGATCAACAACGTTTAACCCATTTAAAACAGTTGGAAGCAGAAAGTATCCACATCATTCGTGAAGTGGCGGCAGAATTTGATAATCCGGTGATGATGTACTCGATTGGTAAAGACTCATCGGTCATGTTGCATTTAACACGTAAAGCATTCTATCCCGGTAAAATTCCTTTTCCCTTACTACATGTGGATACTGACTGGAAATTCCGCGACATGATTGCCTTTCGTGATGCAACGGCGAAAAAGTATGGCTTTGATCTTATCGTCCATAAAAATCCAGAAGGGCTCGCCGCTGGGATCAATCCATTTGATCATGGTTCATCGAAGCATACCGACATTATGAAAACCCAAGCGTTAAAGCAAGCGCTGAATAAATATGGCTTTGATGCCGCTTTTGGTGGCGCGCGTCGTGATGAAGAGAAATCGCGAGCCAAAGAGCGCGTTTATTCCTTCCGAGATAAAAACCATACATGGGATCCGAAAAACCAACGCCCAGAGCTATGGCGCACTTATAACGGCCAGATCAACAAAGGTGAAAGCATTCGCGTGTTCCCTCTCTCTAATTGGACTGAGCTGGATATTTGGCAATACATCTATTTGGAAAATATCGACATTGTTCCGCTCTATTTGGCCGATGTGCGTCCGGTCGTACAGCGT
The DNA here is from genome assembly GCA_051650365.1 of Vibrio sp. GTDB lineage: Bacteria > Pseudomonadota > Gammaproteobacteria > Enterobacterales > Vibrionaceae > Vibrio. The sequence continues at coordinate 1,821 of JBOFIW010000527.1, forward strand.
GATGGTATGTTGATCATGGTGGATGATGCTCGGATGAAATTGCGAGAGGGAGAGCAGATTGAGCATAAAAGCGTACGCTTTCGCACCTTGGGTTGTTACCCATTAACGGGAGCGATTGAGTCACAGGCGAGCACTCTCACCGAAATCATTGAAGAGATGTTGGTGGCGACATCGAGTGAACGTCAAGGCCGAGCGATCGACCACGATCAGTCGGGATCAATGGAACTGAAAAAACGTCAAGGTTACTTCTAAGGATTGAAGGAAAGCGTATGAACAATGCAGTGAAAGAGCAGCTCGCTGAGCTCGGTATTGAAGGTTACCTCAATCAGCATCAACACAAATCCTTACTGAGATTTTTAACCTGTGGCTCAGTCGACGATGGTAAAAGTACCTTGATCGGTCGTTTGCTTCACGACTCAAAACAGATTTATGAAGATCAGTTGGCGGCGGTACATAACGACAGCCAGCGTGTCGGCACAACGGGCAGTCGCCCAGATTTAGCGCTGCTGGTGGATGGCTTGCAAGCTGAGCGTGAGCAGGGCATTACTATTGATGTCGCGTATCGTTATTTCTCAACCCAGAAACGTAAATTCATCATTTCCGATACACCGGGACATGAACAGTACACACGCAATATGGCCACGGGGGCATCGACCTGTGATCTGGCGGTGATCTTGATTGATGCGCGTAAAGGTGTGCTCGATCAAACTCGTCGTCACTCATTTATCTCCAATCTACTTGGTTTGAAGCATTTTATTGTTGCGGTCAATAAAATGGATTTGGTGGAATATTCACAAGATCGTTTTGAACAAATCCGCACGGAATATCTTGAGTTTTCTAAACACCTACAAGGTGAAATTGGTATTCAGATCATTCCGCTCTCGGCTTTGGAAGGCGATAACGTGGTAGAAAAAAGCCGTTTGATGGATTGGTATCAAGGCCCATCGCTGCTTGAGCTACTGGAAAATGTTGATATTGACCGTGACAAGAGCGGTGGTGAATTCCGCTTCCCTGTGCAGTATGTGAATCGTCCTAATCTCGATTTTCGTGGTTTCGCAGGCACAGTTTCTTCTGGCGTGGTAAAAGTCGGCGATAAGATCAAAGCATTGCCATCGGGTAAAACCTCAACTGTGACACGTATTGTGACCTTTGATGGCGATTTGCCTCAGGCACAAGCTGGATTGGCGGTGACCTTGACTCTGGCTGATGAGATCGACATCAGCCGTGGCGATTTAATTGTGCTCGAAAACGCACAAGTCGACAGCACTAACCATTTGTTGGCGGACGTGGTGTGGATGACTGAACAGCCGCTGCAAGTGGGCCGTGATTACGATATCAAAATCGCTGGTAAGAAAACCGTGGGTCAAGTGAAAGCTGTGCGCCATCAGTACGACATCAATAACTTGTCGACCTACCACGCGGAGAGTTTGCCGCTTAATGGTATTGGTTTGTGCGAATGGACTTTGACTCAAACGGTGGCGCTCGATAAGTATCTGGATTGTGCTGATACGGGTGGTTTCATCATTATCGACCGCCTGACTAATGTTACCGTTGGTGCAGGCTTAGTGCGTGACAGTTTGC
>JBOFIW010000528.1:0-13031 GCA_051650365.1 Vibrio sp.
CATCGTTGTAGAAAAAAGAGACTACACTTTAGCCGAGGCGATCGGCTTGATCGCAGAACTCGAGCAATTGTGGCAAGGCAATCTGCCTTTACATGATCCGAATTTTATTACTCTGGTGGATTTTTCCGCCTCAATTACAGCATTACATTCATGACTCAAAAGTTACCTCTCGCCCTGTTTTTAATGGGCCCAACGGCTTCTGGCAAAACGGATTTAGCCATTCGCTTACGTCAGAAATATCCGGTGGAGATCATCAGCGTCGATTCGGCTCTGATTTATCGGGGGATGGACATCGGCACCGCTAAACCCGATGGCCAAGAGTTAGCACTCGCACCACACCGTTTGATTGATATCCTTGATCCGAGTGAAGCTTATTCGGCGGCCGATTTTCGTCGTGACGCCCTCAAGGAGATGGCAGATATCGTTGCGCAGGGTAAAATTCCGCTGTTGGTGGGTGGCACTATGCTCTATTACAAAGCCTTGCTCGAGGGTTTATCGCCACTGCCGGCGGCTGATCCTGAAATTCGCCAACAGATAGAGCAAGAAGCCGCAACATTAGGCTGGCAGGCGTTACACGATCAACTTCAACAGATTGATCCCGTTTCTGCACAGCGAATTCATCCCAATGATCCACAAAGATTGTCTCGGGCATTGGAAGTTTATCGAATTTCAGGTAAAACTCTTACTGAACTGACGCAAACCAAAGGGGAAGCAATCCCTTATCGGGTGCTGCAGTTTGCAATTGCTCCCAAGGAAAGGGCAGAACTCCATCGCCGGATTGAACTTCGTTTTGAGAAGATGGTCGAATCAGGGTTTGAAGAGGAGGTCAAGGCATTATATGCCAGAGACGATCTTCATCCGGATCTTCCTTCTATTCGCTGCGTCGGTTACCGACAGATGTGGGATTACTTAGACGGTCATTGCACCTTAGATGAAGCGATCTATCGCGGCATCTGTGCCACCCGTCAATTGGCCAAGCGACAGATCACCTGGTTACGCAGCTGGGATGATTTAACTTGGTTAGATAGCGAAAACGTTAATCAAGCCGTTGAAACACTCTCGAATGCGATAGCGTCCAATGAAATAAGCTGTGTATAATGTGATCGCTTTTGCGTGATGTACCCCGGAAAGGATCCGCTATTGGTACTCTGTTGAGCATCGGTAGCAACGGGGATTTTGATTCGTTTAGCTCAGATGCAAGGCTGCATATAATTCTGCTGCACCGCTAGCTAAATAATTACTAGAAAAGACAAAATAAGGAAAAAATAAAATGGCTAAGGGGCAATCTCTACAAGACCCATTTCTGAATGCACTACGTCGTGAACGTATTCCTGTTTCTATCTACCTTGTTAACGGCATTAAGCTGCAAGGCCAGATCGAATCGTTTGATCAGTTTGTGATCCTGCTGAAGAACACGGTAAACCAAATGGTTTACAAGCATGCGATTTCTACTGTGGTTCCTGCTCGTCCAGTGAGTCACCACAGCGGCGACCGCCCAGCATCGGATCGCCCAGCAGAGAAGTCTGAAGAATAATTCTTTGCGCAATAACTTAAGGAGTTGATCGCTTGTTTGACCGTTATGAAGCCGGTGAGCGAGCCGTACTTGTTCATGTCAACTTCACGCAACGGGGTGAGTGGGAAGATCTGAGCGAATGTAAAATGCTTATCTCTTCCGCAGGGGTGACTACACTGCATGTCGTAACAGGCAGCCGTCAAACCCCTCACCCTAAATATTTCGTTGGTGAGGGCAAAGCCCAAGAAATCGCCGAAGCTGTGCAAATGCACGGTGCTAACGTGGTGATTTTTAACCATGCTCTTTCTCCTGCCCAAGAACGTAACCTTGAAAGATTGTGCCAGTGTCGTGTGATTGATCGCACAGGCCTTATCCTTGATATTTTTGCTCAACGTGCTCGTACCCATGAAGGTAAGCTACAAGTCGAGTTGGCTCAGTTACGCCATATTTCGACACGCTTAATTCGTGGTTGGACGCATTTGGAAAGACAAAAAGGCGGGATTGGTTTACGTGGGCCGGGTGAAACCCAGCTTGAAACTGACCGACGTTTATTGCGTGAACGAATTAAAGCCATTTTGCGCCGCTTAGAAAAGGTGGCCAAACAGCGTGAGCAAGGGCGTCGTGCTCGTAGCCGTGCAGAAATTCCAACCATCTCGTTGGTGGGTTATACCAACGCAGGGAAATCAACCCTGTTTAACCGAATCACTGAAGCTGGTGTGTATGCGGCGGATCAGCTGTTCGCAACGCTTGATCCTACCTTGCGTAAAATCGATCTGGCTGATGTCGGCCCTGCTGTACTAGCCGATACGGTGGGTTTTATTCGCCATCTTCCTCATGATCTTGTTGCGGCTTTTAAAGCCACGTTACAAGAGACACAAGAAGCTGACATTTTGTTACATGTTGTTGATGCCAGTGATGAACGCTTTCGTGAGAATATCCAAGCGGTAGAGACTGTTTTACAGGAAATCGATGCCCATGAAGTCCCAACGCTGTTGGTGATGAACAAAATTGATAATCTGGAAGAGCACGCTCCACGTATTGAACGGGATGATGAAGGCGTTCCTAGAGTCGTATGGATCTCTGCCATGCAGGGAGCCGGTATTGAATTACTCTTTGAAGCATTGAGTGAACGTTTGGCAAGCCAAGTGGTGGAGCACCATCTGCGTATTCCGCCGCAACATCAAGGACGTATCCGTAGCACATTCTTCCAAATGAACTGCATTCAACAGGAAGAGTATGATCCGGAAGGCAATTTACTGATCACTGTGCGGATGCAACAGGTCGATTGGGCTAGACTAGAAAAACGAGAGCAAGCAGATTTATGTGACTTTATAGTTACTTAAAGGACTGCTAGAGTATAACGTCATATCAAATGATGGAGTTTTCTAATGGCGTGGAATGAGCCTGGTAATAATAACGGCAATAATGGCCGCGATAATGACCCATGGGGGAACAACAATCGCGGTAACAAAGGTGGCCGAGATCAAGGTCCTCCTGATTTAGACGAGGTGTTTAATAAGCTGAGTCAAAAGCTGGGTGGAAAATTTGGTGGCAAAGGCGGTAAAGGGCCTTCGCTGACGGGTGGTGGCGCGATTGGTTTTGGCGTGATTGCTGCTATTGCTGCTGCGGTATGGTTCTTTACAGGCTTCTATACCATTGGTGAAGCAGAGCGTGGTGTTGTTTTACGCCTTGGCAAATATGACCGCATTGTTGATCCAGGTTTGAACTGGCGTCCGCGCTTTATTGATGAAGTAACCCCAGTTAACGTACAAGCCATTCGTTCACTACGCGCATCGGGTTTGATGCTGACCAAAGATGAAAACGTGGTGACCGTTTCGATGGATGTGCAATATCGCATCTCGGATCCGTATAAGTACCTGTATCAAGTGACGAATGCGGATGACAGTTTGCGTCAAGCGACTGACTCTGCGTTACGTGCAGTGGTTGGTGATTCATTGATGGACAGCATTCTGACCAGTGGTCGTCAGCAAATTCGCCAAAGCACTCAGCAAACTCTCAATCAAATCATTGATAGCTATGATATGGGCTTGATGATTGTTGATGTGAACTTCCAGTCGGCTCGTCCACCAGAGCAAGTTAAAGACGCTTTTGATGATGCGATTGCAGCGCGTGAGGATGAAGAGCGTTTCATTCGTGAAGCAGAAGCGTACAAAAACGAAATTTTGCCGAAAGCAACAGGTCGCGCTGAACGTTTGAAGAAAGAAGCACAAGGTTATAATGAGCGCACGATTAATGAAGCGCTCGGTCAGGTAGCTCAGTTTGAAAAACTACTGCCAGAATACCAAGCCGCGCCGAAAGTGACTCGCGATCGTCTCTATTTGGATGCGATGGAAGAGGTATATAGCAACACCTCGAAAGTGCTGATTGATTCTGAATCGAGCGGTAACTTACTTTATCTGCCGATTGATAAGTTAGCCGGTCAAGACAGTAAAAAGGCTGAACCGCGTCCGAGCAAATCGTCATCATCGTATGATCAGATTGAGCTGGAGTCACAACAAACGACAGAAACGAACACCGATACTCAGTCGCGTAGCACTACACGTCAAGGGAGATACTAAGAATGCGTAAGTTATTAATCCCTACTATCGTTCTGGTTGTCGCTGCATTATTGATGTCGATGTTTGTGATCCCAGAAGGTGAGCGAGGTATCGTAATCCGTTTTGGTCGAGTGTTGAAAGACAATAACGATCTGGCGAAGATTTACGAACCGGGTCTGCATTTTAAAATGCCACTGTTTGACCGTGTGAAAACATTAGATGCGCGTATTCAAACTATGGATGGCCGTTCAGATCGCTTTGTGACGTCAGAGAAAAAAGACGTGATCATTGATACCTATGTGAAGTGGCGTATTGACGATTTTGGCCAATACTACTTAGCAACCGGTGGTGGTAATGCGTTGACCGCAGAAGCTCTACTGGAGCGTAAAGTGACTGACGTATTGCGTTCTGAAATTGGTGCGCGTGAAATCAAGCAGATCGTGTCAGGCCCGCGTAATGTGGCAGTATTACCTGCAAACTCAGATTCTTCTGAAGTCACCACAGAAGCCGCGAAAGAAGCACTTGAAATTGATGGTCAGCGTGATCAAATTATGTCTGAAGTACTGAACGATACTCGTGAAAGTGCGATGAAAGACTTAGGGGTATACGTGGTCGACTTCCGTATGAAGAAGATCAATCTACCTGATGAAATCAGCGAATCTATCTATCGACGTATGCGTGCGGAACGTGAATCAGTAGCTCGTAAACATCGTTCACAAGGTCGTGAAAAAGCGGAAGTGATTCGTGCACAAGCAGAGCTTGAAGTGGCCACGATTCTTGCTGAGGCCGATAAAACCGCGCGTGTGACTCGTGGTTCCGCCGATGCAGAAGCCGCGAAGATTTACTCGGATGCCTACAAGAAAGATCCTGAGTTTTTCAGCTTCCTTCGTTCATTACGCGCTTACGAAAAATCGTTTAATAGCAAAAATGACATTCTGGTTTTGGATCCGAAAAGTGAATTCTTCCAATACATGAATAATGCGAAAGGTGCTGCTGCCAAGTAAGCACAATGCAACATTTCTAAAGGCTCCGTAAGGAGCCTTTGTTGTTTGGAGTAAATATGTCGCACACACTGTGGGTAGCACTAGGTTTAGTGTTGATTGTTGAAGGATTAGGACCATTATTAGCGCCACGAGGCTGGCGTCAGATGGTGTCACAACTCAGTCAGCAACCGGATAATCAATTGCGTCGTATTGGTGGTTGTTTGGTTGTGGCTGGAGCGGTGATCGCCTACGTATTTGCTGGATAAACCCAGAGCTGAAGATGTAGGCGAGCAGATATTACGCACCACTATTATTGATTAATAGTGCGGTGGTGGTGTTTCATGAGCTTGATCGGCAAGGTTTGATGAGTCGATATTTCTGACTTTGCCGACGACATATTTCATCTGATCCTGCATTTTAGAGATCAGCAATTGCTGCTGAGTCAGAGAATCATTTAGGGTTTCGATCGTCTGCTCTTGAAAAGCCAATTTGCACTCTAAATCTTCAATATGCTCTTGAAGTTGGGTTAGCGATATCTCTTGCATTTGTCAGTTCTCCACTCGCCAAGCTTGAGCTATACCCGTTGAACTGCCCGCTACGGCACGTTGTTGGGCATCAAAAGTCGCATCATACACGACAGCTTGCGCGGGGCCGCCATCTTTTTTGGTTGCAGACTCAAAGCTGGCGATTTTCTTTCCATCTTGGCTATCCCATATTTCAACTAACCCTGATGGTGTGCCTGTTATCAATCTTTTCCCATCATCAGAAAAGCGGGCTGTTGAAAAAATCAGTTGGCGCCTGAAACTTCGTAGTTGAATCGGCTGGCTTTGCGACGTTAAATCCCAAATTAGAGCTTGATTGCCGCCATCTGAAGTAAACGCTATTTTTCCATCTCTTTGTAAAGTAACTCGATTAACTCGTTGCTCATGTTCAAATTGGCGAAGAATTTGCCCAGTTTTGGTATCCCAAAGGTAAGCGTGATAATCATTACCACCTGTTAAGGCATAGCGTCCATTTGCTGAAATCGCCACTGAATTTACTTTTTCTCGATGAGCAAGGAACTCCATGCGCCGCCCACTGACTAAGTCAACGTAAATGGCTTTACCATTGGTCAGTCCAAGTAGTGCTTGTTCACCATCACTTGACACGTCTACGTCACGGATCAAACCATCGGTAATGGACCAAAGCCCTTTAGCTTGGGTCCAAGCCAGATCCCAAACCGCGAAGTTGTTTTGGCTTGCGGTAATGGCATAGCGTCCATTGTCCGCAATACGAATGACGGAAACAGGGTTGGATTGCGGATCTTGTGCACCTAAATCGGAAAGTTTTTTATTTTCCTGCAGATCCCACAGCACTAACTGCTGTTGTTTGGAATAAATGAGAGCGAAGCGGCCATCTCGGCTTAAACCAAAGGCGGTTGAACCTTCTGGAGCTAAGTCCCATTGTTGTTCCGCTTGGTTCACAAAAAAACAACCGCTTAACATTAAGATGACAAGCAAGTAGCAGAGTGAGTGATAAATTCTTCGCATCAAGTCGAATTATCCGTTTGTTGTGTAAAGACAATCATGAAACATACCGCTATATTGGTACAACTCTTTGTTGTGCACCAGTAGGTTGCTGGTTTTTGTGCACAACACCCAAAGGAAAACCTCACAATTGGAGAACCCGATGAAATCACTTTTTAAAGTGTCACTGCTGGCTGCGACGGTTATGCTCGCGGTTGGTTGTCAGAAAGAAGAAGCACCAAAAACAGAAACCGCGTCTGCTGCACAAACTACAGCGGCAAAAACCGTTGAATTTAAATCTGAAGACGATAAAGCTGCGTACGCGATTGGTGTGTCATTTGCTAACTACCTCAAGACTAGCATTGAAAAACCAGGTGAAATTGGTATTGATCTTAACAAAGATTTGGTACTGAAAGGAATTGAGCATGTGTTCGCTGGCAACCCAGAAATGAGCGAAGAAGAGACACGAGCTGCACTTGAAACTCTGGATAAGCGTGTAGCAGAAACCATGCAAGCGAAAGCAACTGAAAAAGCAGCAGAAAATAAGAAGAAAGGTGATGAGTTCAGAGCTCAATTCGAAAAAGAGCAAGGTGTAGTAAAAACTCAATCGGGTTTGCTATACCAAGTTATGACTCCAGCTGAAGGCGACAAGCCAAAAGATACTGATACTGTACAAGTTCACTATAAAGGAACTTTGACTGATGGTACTCAATTCGACAGTTCTTATGAGCGTGGCGAGCCTGCGACTTTCCCACTGAACCGTGTGATCCCTGGATGGACAGAAGGTGTACAGTTGATGCCAGTAGGTTCAAAATTCAAGCTGGTTATCCCGCCTGAATTGGCTTATGGCGAGCAAGATACCCCAACAATTCCGGCTAACTCAACGCTAGTGTTTGAAGTTGAACTGCTGAAAATTGAAAATGGCAAGGACGCTACTCAGTAATCATACATTCAGTACTCGCATTGTGTATGTGGGGGAATGAATTGTTCAAGGCCTGACTGCGTTCAGGCCTTTTTATATGCCTTCAATCCAATAAGAATTTGTTCTAAATCACTTGTTGGTGATATTGCAGAATCGTGCTTTAAAATTTTCTGATAAACTTACAGCAATTTGTTGATTTTTCATCCTAAGGTTTAAGCACAGTGACTATGACAGAAACCATGAATGTCGATTTACTGCTGGAGATGGAATCGGTGCACGTCAAGCCATTTACCGAGCACGATAAGGTGATTCTTCGCTCCTATGAGGCAGTTGTTGATGGCATTGCTAGCCTGATTGGCCCATTTTGTGAAATCGTTTTACACTCGCTTGAAGATTTGAATACTTCAGCGATCAAAATTGCCAATGGTGAAAACACCGGTCGTCAGGTGGGTTCTCCGATTACTGACATGGCGCTGAAAATGCTACGTGATATTGAAGGATCTGAGCGTAACTTTTCTCGCTCGTACTTCACGCGTGCCAAAGGTGGCGTATTGATGAAGTCGATCACTGTGGCTATCCGTAATGGTGATAACCGAGTGATTGGTTTGTTGTGTATCAACGTCAATCTTGATGCTCCTTTCTCACAAGTTCTGAAATCTTTTATGCCAACTCAGGAAGCGCAAGAAGCGGCTTCTTCGGTGAACTTCGCCAGTGACGTTGAAGAGTTGGTGGATCAAACCGTAGAACGTACGATCGAAGAAATTAATGGCGATAAATCGGTCTCCAACAACACCAAAAACCGTCAGATCGTAATGGCTTTGTTCGATAAAGGCATCTTCGACATCAAAGATGCGATCAACCGTGTTGCAGATCGTCTGAACATCTCAAAGCACACGGTTTATCTCTATATTCGCCAGCGCAAAACTGAGGATGATGAGAAGTGAAACCACTCACTTACACCTTAGTCGTGAACGGGCCACAATATGGTACGCAATCGGCCCGTAACGCCTATCTGTTTGCTAAAGCGCTGATTGAGAAAGGACATATTTTAAAAAGTGTGTTCTTTTATCAAGATGGTGTGCTGAATGGTTCGGCAACCCATGTACCAGCTAATGACGAATTCAGCTTACTGCAAGGTTGGCAAACGCTCGCACAAGTACATAACGTGCAACTTGAAACCTGTGTCGCTGCGGCGCTACGTCGCGGGGTGGTGAGTGATCAAGAGGCTCAACAACACGGTTTAAGTAGCCATAACCTCGCATCTCATTTCACTCAGGCTGGGTTAGGTAGTCTCGCACAAGCGTTATTAGAACAAGATAGGGTGGTGCAGTTTTGAATAAAGTCGCATGGGTATTCCATACTCCACCGCATGGAACAGCCGCAGGGCGAGAAGGGCTTGATGCCATTTTGGCCACGTCAGCTTACAGTGACGAACAAGCCCTGTTTTTTGTTGGCGAAGGCGTGTTGCAGCTCGTGAAAAATCAGCGACCAGAGGTGATTCTCAGTCGTGACTATATCGCGGCATTCAAGTTGTTGGACCTGTACGATGTCGAAGTACGCTATGCCTGCCAACAGAGTTTGCAGCACTGGGGGTTGAGTGAGCAAGATCTGCTGATTGAGGTCGAAGTGCTTACCGCCCAAGAACTGGCGCAACGCCTACGTCAATATGATCAATTACTCTCATTCTAAGGAGCTCACATGCTACATATTGTTAAGCACTTAGAAAAACTCTCGTTAGTCAACGCGTATTTATTGCCGGGCGATGCCGTATTGTTAACTGAAAATGCCGTTTATGCTGCCGCGGCTCAATCACCTTATCCAATCAGTCTCAAGGATCAAATCTCTTGGACTGTTCTGCAGGAAGATCTGCAAGCGCGTGGTTGGCTAAAAAATATTGATCCTCGAATTAATATTGCAACTATGAGTGATTTTGTTGAATTGACTATAAGTCATGAACAATCAATAACATGGTAGGCCTGTTTTTTCTGTATTTGTAAAGGGGACGAACAGCCCTGTAGGATCAGCAAAAAAGATCTGTATATTTCTTGACACACCTCCCACTGCTGCATAGAATTTTGCGTCCCTATTTGTGCAATCTGTTTGCACCATTAGGGGTAGATTTTTCACAAGCTTACTTTAAGTAAATCAGGAGCTAGTTAATGGCAACTATTAACCAGTTGGTTCGTAAGCCACGTGCTAAGCAAGTTGTTAAAAGCAACGTGCCAGCACTAGCTGCGTGCCCACAAAAGCGTGGTGTATGTACTCGTGTTTATACTACTACACCTAAAAAACCTAACTCAGCACTTCGTAAAGTATGTCGTGTACGTCTAACTAACGGTTTTGAAGTTACTTCATACATCGGTGGTGAAGGTCACAACCTACAAGAGCACAGTGTTGTACTGATCCGTGGTGGTCGTGTTAAAGACCTTCCAGGTGTTCGCTACCACACTGTTCGCGGCGCACTTGACTGTGCTGGCGTGAACGACCGTAAACAAGCTCGTTCTAAGTACGGTGTGAAGCGTCCTAAGTCTTAATGGAATCCGTTAAGTAAGGCCAAACACTAAATTAATTTGAATTTTTTGAAAAAACTGAAAAGTTTTGGAAAAAACCTGAAGAAGACAACGGAGAATATTCCATGCCACGTCGTCGCGTCATTGGTCAGCGTAAGATCCTTCCAGATCCAAAGTTCAAATCTGAACTGCTGGCAAAATTCGTTAACATCCTTATGGTTGACGGTAAAAAATCTACTGCAGAGAAAATCGTTTACACTGCATTAGACACTATGGCTGAGAAGTCTGGTAAAGACCACTTAGCTGTTTTTGAAGAAGCTCTTGAAAATGTTCGCCCAGCGGTAGAAGTTAAATCTCGCCGTGTAGGTGGTTCAACTTACCAAGTGCCAGTTGAAGTACGTCCAGTACGTCGTAATGCTCTGGCAATGCGTTGGTTGGTTGAAGCTGCGCGTAAGCGTGGTGAAAAATCTATGGCTGCTCGTCTGGCTGCTGAAATGCTGGATGCGGCTGAAAACAAAGGTTCTGCTGTTAAGAAACGTGAAGACGTTCACCGTATGGCAGAAGCGAACAAAGCGTTCGCTCATTACCGCTGGTAATACCTTCTGTGCTGCGAGGTTCTCTCGCAGCACATTTCTATTTTCTAAGGTTGACCTTAGTAAGAGGATACAATCGTGGCTCGTAAAACTCCTATTGAGCGCTACCGTAACATCGGTATCTGTGCTCACGTAGATGCAGGAAAAACAACCACTACTGAGCGTATTCTGTTCTACACTGGCCTCTCTCACAAAATTGGCGAAGTTCACGATGGTGCTGCGACTATGGACTGGATGGTCCAAGAGCAAGAGCGTGGTATTACCATTACCTCTGCGGCTACCACCACCTTCTGGCGTGGTATGGAAGCGCAATTCCAAGAACATCGCATCAACATCATTGATACCCCTGGACACGTTGACTTTACGATCGAAGTAGAGCGTTCACTTCGTGTGCTTGATGGTGCAGTGGTTGTATTCTGTGGCACATCAGGTGTTGAACCTCAGTCTGAAACCGTTTGGCGCCAAGCTGACAAATACGGCGTTCCACGCATGGTATTCGTTAACAAAATGGACCGTGCAGGTGCAGATTTCTTACGCGTAGTAGGCCAAATTAAACATCGTCTTGGTGCGAACCCTGTTCCTATCCAACTTAACATTGGTGCAGAAGAAGAGTTCAAAGGTGTCATCGACCTTATCAAGATGAAAGCCATCAACTGGAATGAAGCCGATCAAGGCATGAGCTTCACTTATGAAGAAATTCCTGCGGATATGCTTGAGCTTGCCCAGGAGTGGCGTAACCACCTTGTGGAAGCAGCAGCCGAAGCCAGTGAAGAGTTGATGGAAAAATACCTTGAAGATGGTGAACTTAGCGAAGTCGAGATCAAACAAGCTCTGCGTCAGCGCACCATCAATAACGAAATTGTTCTCGCAGCTTGTGGTAGTGCGTTTAAGAACAAGGGTGTACAAGCGGTACTGGATGCAGTGATTGAGTTTCTACCATCACCGACAGATGTTCCTGCGATCAAAGGTATTGATGAACGAGAAAACAGTGTTGAGCGTCACGCTGACGACAACGAACCGTTTTCTTCACTCGCGTTTAAGATTGCTACCGATCCTTTTGTTGGCACACTGACTTTTATTCGCGTCTACTCTGGAGTGGTTAACTCGGGTGATGCGGTTTACAACTCAGTGAAGCAAAAGAAAGAGCGCTTTGGTCGTATCGTACAGATGCATGCCAATAAGCGCGATGAAATCAAAGAAATTCGTGCGGGTGACATCGCAGCGGCCATCGGCTTGAAAGATGTCACCACGGGCGATACTTTGTGTGATCCGAATCATGTTGTGATTCTGGAGCGCATGGAGTTCCCTGAACCAGTTATTCAGATCGCTGTAGAGCCACGCTCTAAGGCCGATCAGGAAAAAATGGGTATTGCTCTAGGTAAACTAGCCGCAGAAGACCCATCATTCCGCGTAGAGACTGACGCTGAAACGGGTCAAACGCTGATTTCTGGTATGGGTGAACTTCACCTAGATATTATCGTCGATCGCATGAAACGTGAGTTTGGTGTTGATTGTAACGTAGGTAAACCTCAGGTGGCTTACCGTGAAACCATTCGTGGTAAATCGGAAGTGGAAGGCAAGTTCGTTCGTCAGTCTGGCGGTCGTGGTCAATATGGTCACGTCTGGCTGAAAATTGAGCCTGCTGAACCTGGTCAAGGATTTGTCTTCGTTGACGCAATCGCGGGTGGTGTAATTCCAAAAGAATTTATCAACCCAGTTGCGAAAGGTATCGAGGAGCAAATGAACAACGGCGTGTTGGCGGGCTATCCAGTATTGGATGTCAAAGCTACCCTGTTTGATGGTTCATTCCACGATGTCGACTCCAGCGAAATGGCGTTTAAAATCGCTGGTTCTATGGCATTCAAGAAAGGTGCACTTGAAGCGCAACCTGTTCTTCTTGAGCCGTTAATGAAAGTTGAAATAACCACTCCTGAAGATTGGATGGGTGATGTTGTGGGTGATCTAAACCGTCGTCGCGGCATCATCGAAGGTATGGATGAAGGTCCTGCGGGACTGAAAATCATCCACGCTAAAGTGCCACTTTCTGAGATGTTTGGTTATGCAACTGACCTGCGTTCTGCTACACAAGGTCGTGCTTCTTACTCTATGGAGTTTGCTGAGTACGCTGATGTGCCGAAAAATATTGCCGATGCAATTATCGCAGAGCGTGGTTAACCGTTGTTGGTTAATAACGAATCTATTGCGCTAACGTGAGTTGGCGCATAAAATAGCAATTTCTGGCGCGCCTTGGGTACAGATTACCCAAAGCGAATCATAACTAGGAAGGAACACGATCGTGTCTAAAGAAAAATTTGAACGTACGAAACCGCACGTAAACGTTGGTACTATCGGCCACGTTGACCACGGTAAAACAACTCTAACCGCAGCTATCTGTACTGTACTTGCAAAAGTATACGGCGGTAAAGCTCGTGACTTCGCGTCAATCG
>JBOFIW010000529.1:0-1467 GCA_051650365.1 Vibrio sp.
AGTTATCCCCCTCCATCAGGCAGTTTCCCAGACATTACTCACCCGTCCGCCGCTCGTCACCCGGGAGCAAGCTCCCTGTGTTACCGCTCGACTTGCATGTGTTAGGCCTGCCGCCAGCGTTCAATCTGAGCCATGATCAAACTCTTCAATTTAAAGTTTGTCGCTCGAATAAACTGGCAAATAAACTGTTCAGTCACTCGTTTAACTTAATATCTTTTGGATATCAGCATTCTCAAACGAGTGCCCACACAGATTGTCTGATTAACTTTTTAAAGAGCAGTTGTCTCGCTACGTTTTACTTCGCGCTGACAGGCTGAGAAATTTACTTTCTTCGCCGTGTTGAGTCAAGCTTTATTTCACGCTTATTTCAGTGAAGAACTTTCTTTCACTTCGGCAAGAAATTCAATCGCTTGCCGTCTCAACGAGGGCCGCATTATAGGGGCTAATTCATCAGAGGCAAGCGATAATTACACTTTTTAAATCGTTCGTTCAAATTTCAAACAAACGTCTTAAAAGCCCAGTGATTTGAGCAGCGCGGGAACATCAGACAGGCTATCTACCACGTGATCGGCCAGTGCTTCGCCCTCTGCAGTGATAGGTTTACCGGTGCGCACCAAAATTTTGGTACCGACGCCTGCTGCTTGCGCTGCTTGCATATCTTCTTTCTTGTCACCGACCATGACTGAAGCGGCCATATCCAGATCCAAGAATTGTTTGGCTTCCAACAACATGCCCGGCTTCGGTTTACGGCAATCACAATCAACCTTGTACTCACCAATACCTGCTTCGGCGTGGTGTGGGCAGTAATAGATGCCATCAAGGTCAACGCCACGATCCGCCAAGGACCAATCCATCCACTCGGTCAGGTGCATAAACTGATCTTCACTGAACAAGCCACGGGCAATACCTGACTGGTTGGTTACCAGAACCAAAGCCAGCCCCATCGCCTTCAATTCACGGCAAGCGTCAATAGCGCCATCAATAAAGTCGAAGTTATCACTTTCATATACGTAGCCGTGATCGACATTCAATGTGCCGTCACGATCCAGAAATACAGCTGCTTGTGCCACTGTGGGTACTCTCCAAGGCATTAATGTAGGAAAAATTATCGCATGTTTTAGAGGCAAAGCGTATGGGAAAGCATCGTCGGTACTGATTGCTTCGCGCTGCGCGCTATCTATCACGCTTTTTATATAGATAACGCAATAGCGAGTTATCGGCGTCGCGTAAGAAAACGCAGCTCGCAGCCTTATCCCTCAGTTATCTTTGGTCCCCCTCTTTTGCTCACTGGATTTTGAGTGTACAAATTATTTTAGACGTCTAGACGTAAAACTCTTGACGATAGACGTCCAGACATCTTAGCATCCGTTATCAGAATGAACACGCATGTTTCCCAGTTGTATATTGTTTGCAACAGCGTTTTGTGCGATAGAAGTCTGTACCCGTTTCTGCATGGAGAGCATGACG
>JBOFIW010000530.1:0-13196 GCA_051650365.1 Vibrio sp.
CCCTTCACCACAAGCCTTTATGGTGGTGCCAATTGTCGGCGCATTTTTCATCGACATAGTGAACTTGATCATCTTGCAGGGTTACATCTCATTTCTAGGATGAGTGGGTTCATCATTGATCAATAAAAACCACAGCCGCTAGAATAGCGGCTGTGGTTTTATCTCATGTTCGTCAATTGAAACTACTACGATTTCTTGTCGGCATTCAAGGTGAGTTTGGTGCCATTAAACTTCAACTGCGCCAACAAATGTTTTGCATTTGCTCGCCCCGTTTCATTAAATTCCAGCCCATAGCGAGCATGGTGAAGTGAGCGCTGGAGATTACAGATTTTTCCTGTTAGAGGAGGAAAGCTATTATTACCACGTAGATCCGAGAAAATTTCCAGCGCAATCAAATCCCCCATTTGATAGGTTTTTCCTAAAGGAGGGGTAATGAAGCGGCAGCCGCTGCGTGATAGGTCACGCAATTCACAATCCCCTCGATGTTCATCAAACACCACTTTACCGGCCAAATTCAGTTCGAATCTGGGTTCTTTACGCAGTTGTGAGACTTGCATAGTATTCGGGATCGACAAAAAGGCGAGTGGTATGGGGTCTTGTAAAATGTGCATCAGTTGGCTGCGAAAATGAATTAACGCCCCTTCCCCTCTTTGGGAAATGGCACGGATATTCATCCAAAAACCCTCTTGGAAAAAAAAGCTCAGATCTTCGGCTGAGATTTTAGGCATTTCAACCAGTAAAAATTTATCAGTATGAGTACCAATAAATGGGGTGCGGCAGACAAACTTCGTACCAACAGGGGTGGTGATACTCAAGGTTAACTCACTACTGTGTTCCACCATTGCCATTGCATCGGTACTGTTAATTGTCGATACGGTCTTGCTTCGTTGAGACTGCGTTTGGCCTTCATTGTCATCCATTTTTTCAGCGGGCCGTGAATTCATTTAACTTCTCCGTGTTGATATACGACGTCGGTGGATCCTAGAGTCCATTGAATTCTATGGTGAGATAAGTGTAGATTCAATTGAGCGAGTCACCAACTAATTTGATCTATCTATCAAAAAAGGAGTGAGCATGACAAACAAGGTGCAACACGATGCATTTGGTGGTTACTACCGAGTGGCGTTGGAAGGTGAGTTTCAAGCCACTGTAAAATATCAACAGCAAGGAAGTGTGTTATACATCACATCAACCCGAGTGCCAGATGAATTACAAGGCAAAGGGTATGGCAAAGTAATGATGGAAAGCGTGTTACCTGAGATTGAGCGTGCAGGCTTGACGATTGTCCCGGTGTGCAGCTACGTCGCACATTATCTTGAGCGTCATCCAGAATGGCAGCATTTACGCTATCGTCCGGCTTGAAGTGTTAAAGTTACAGTTCAGAAGGCATTTTGAACGTCTTTAGCGGTAAATGACTTAGACGTCCTTATCATATTGAGTTAACTTCTTATTTAAAGAAGTGATTTATCTTGTTGTATTGATAAGGAGTGGCGATGAATTTGTCGCGTTTAACATTGAGTTCGCTGCTCGTGCTGACATCATTGGTGACGTCGGATGTGAGTGCGAATTCTATCCCAAATGAAGCAGCGCATGCTAAACCAACTTGGCTTAGGGATATCGCACTATCACCAGATGGACAAAAGATAGCTTTTACTTATGCTGGGCAAATTTGGTTTGTACCAGCACAAGGTGGAGAGGCCGTCGCTCTTACCGAAAGTGGTGTGTACAGTGAAACACCAATTTGGTCTCCTGACAGTCAAACCATTGCTTTTACCGCGGATCGATATGGCCCTGGCGATGTTTTTATTCTCTCGCTACAAGGAGGGGAAAGTCGCCGGTTAACTTATCATGGCGCGAAGGACGTTCCGTATGCCTTTTCAGCTGATGGTCAGCAGCTCTATTTTTCCTCACGTCGTTTGGGGGATGACACCGCCAATGTGAATGTTAAACAGGGCGGCTTTATGGCGCAGCTTTACTCGGTCCCCTCTGTTGGTGGCAGAGAGCAGCGAGTTTTGCCCATTGCGGTGAGCGATCTTGCGGTCTCTCCTGCGCAATCCGACATCCTCTATACCAACCAGCCTTCTGATGAACAGCCATGGCGTAAACGTGCAGTGTCGGATGCCACACGGGATATTTGGAAATGGTCCCCAACAACGGGTAAACATACTCAGATCACTACTTTCCGTGGCGAAGACCGCAATCCAGTCTGGAGTGTGGATGGCACATCAATGTTCTATCTGTCTGAGCAAGCGGGAAACTTTAACATCTGGCAGCAACGATTCGATGGTTCAGAACCGGTGCAAATCACCCACCATCAACAGTTGCCTGTTCGCTTCTTAAGTACCAGTTTACAAGGCGACTTAGCCTACGGGTTTGATGGTGAAATCTGGCGACTCAAAGCTGGAGCTGACCAACCAGAAAAAGTGGATGTATTGATACGTCGCAGTACCATGCCAGATGGTCGTCATAGCGTGAACTTCAATCTTGAAACCACCGAAATGGTTGTCTCCCCGAATGCCGCTGAAGTGGCGATTGTGGCGCGCGGTGATGTGTATGTGGTGTCTTTGTTGTCTGGGCTAACCCAACGCATCACGGACACTCCGCAAGCGGAGCGAGATATTGCTTTTTCCAGTGATGGATATCGTTTGCTCTACGCCTCTGAGCGTGAGGGCAGTTGGAATCTTTATCAAAGTTATGTGAATGATGGTGGGAAAAGCTTTTCTACCTCGTTGGATATTGTGGAAGAGCCGCTGCTGATTGCCGAGCAGGATTTGATTCAACCGCTCTATTCTCCTAATCAGAAACGGATCGCTTACCGTGAGAATCGCAATACTCTTAAAGTGTACGATATCGAATGGGATCAAACTTATACCCTATTAGATGTTCACGCACTTTACTCTTATTTTGATGCCGATCTCAGTTATCAGTGGTCGCCGGACAGTGAGTATTTAGTGACTCGAGATCGGGCTATGTCTAATGGCGATATTCAGTTACTGAAAGTTGATGGTAGTGAAGCTCCGCTCAACTTAAGCCAAAGTGGCTTTTCTGAATTCATGCCACAATTTAGTGCAGATGGGCAGTGGGTCTACTGGTTAACCGATGCCAAGGGGCTACGTGATATTGATGATATGGTTGTGCAGTATGATGTCTACGGTGTTGCACTCAATCGTGAAGCCAAATTTGATTTCAATAAAACCCAAGAGCAGCTATGGCTTGAAGATGAAATTGCCGCTGAGAAAAATCTTGAGTCCAGCCCAAACCGGTCGGTAGGGTTAACGGTAGTGGAAAATAAAGGGCTCAAACAGCGCACAATACGTATGACACCAACCTCGTTGGGCATCATTTTCAAACACTTATCATATGACAACCAAACTCTGATCATCGCCTATCGGACAGGCGATTCAGTACAAGTTTCAGAAATCAATCTGCGTAGTGGTGAGATGACCGCTTTGTTTAACCGACCGAGTGAAGATGCCTCATTATTTGCTATGGCATCTGATGATGAAAGTTTACTGATCATGGGTGAACACGGGATCGAGAATCTGAATATTGTTACGGGAGACACTAAATTTGTGCGTTATGAAGCGAATGCCAATTTTGATTTTCGAGCGGAAATCTCCTACTTGTTTGAACATGTTTGGCGGCTGACTCAAACCAAGTTTTATGATCCACAAATGCATGGTGTGGATTGGCAACAGTACGGTGATATATATCGTAAGCATTTGTCGAGCATTCGTACCTACAATGATTTTGCTGAATTATTGAGTGAGATGGTTGGAGAATTAAATGTCTCGCATACCGGAGCTTTCTTTATGGCCGATAACTTAAGTTGGGAAGAGCCGGCATCCTTAGGGCTCTACTATGATGATGGTTATCGAGGCAAAGGGGTGCGGGTCAAATCACTTTTACCTGGCGGTCCTGCGGATACCTATCAATCTCCCATCAAAGCGGGAGCCATCATTTACTCGGTGAACGGTAAAGAGATTAATGATCAGCAAGATATCTACCCCTTTCTGAATTTTACCCAAGGCAAATTGACTCGCCTAAGCGTACTTGTACCTGGGGAGACTAAATCGCAGAACTTCACGTTAATTCCGATCAGCTTAGAGGAAGAAAGTGAGCTGCTTTATGAGCAATGGGTTGAGCAACGTCGAACACTCGTTGAAAAGCTGTCGGATGGGCGATTGGGGTACGTACACCTTGCCGCGATGGATGCGAGCAGCTTTGAACAGATGCAAAATGGTATGTTTGGTCTTGAAAAAGATAAACTAGGCTTAGTGGTGGATGTACGTTTTAATGCTGGTGGATGGTTACATGATCAAGTGATGGAAATCCTATCAGGAACTCGGCATTCGGTACTGCAAACTCGTGATGGTTACGTGGTCTCTTCCTTCCCAGAAAGGCGTTGGGCAAAACCGAGCATTATGCTCGCTAATGCTGACAGCTATTCTGATGGGTCGATTGTGCCTTATTTCTACCAAAAAGAAGCGCTTGGAAAGCTAGTTGGAGAACGAGTTCCCGGCACTGGCACTGCCGTAATTTGGGAGCAGCAACAAGAACCCGGATTGGTGTACGGAGTGCCACAGTTGGGCATTAAAGATGAGCAAGGCCGGTGGTTTGAAAACCAAGAAATCATCCCTGATATTTTAGTTTATAACGATCCAGAATCTGTTATTGCTGGGGAGGATCGCCAGTTAGCTGTTGCTGTGGAAACACTTTTAGCTGAGATTGTTGCCAAATAATCCGTTGAGAAAAGAATAAGCCGCTCGATTGAGCGGCTTTTGATATTCATCTAGAGAAGATTAGTGATCGAGATAGAGATAGTTTTGCCAACTTTTCATACGGATCAGAATTTTACGCATGATAGAGACATGCTCAAAGCTGTCTGAATATACGGCAACTTCAACGGCGGTTCCCATTGGAAGATGGTATTGAGATAAATCGTCGGTAATACGTAGTGTGACGAACACACGACCTGATGTCTTGAGTGCTTCTGTGCCAAGGAGCGAGCCTCGCGCTTGGAACTGGCTTTCCCCGATGGCAGGCAGTACATCAATGACTTTACCTCTGAATACCTTGCCCGGCAACGCGCGGAACATGAATTCAGCTTCAAACCCTGATTGTAGACGCTGTAATGAGTTTTGGCGGAACGCTGCGGTATAAATCTTCTCTTCAGTGTGCACAAAAGTCATAACAGGAGCTAATGGTAGTGGTACGGACATCATGCCTGGACGCAGTGCCAATTGAGTCACATAGCCATCAGTTGGTGCATGAATGACGGTTTGTTCCAAATCGAATTCCGCTTTACGCAGTTCAGCTAACAGTTGAGCTACGGTAGTATTTTCGCCACCGACTTCCGAATCTAAAGCGATTTGGGCCTGTTCTTGTTTTGACTGAGCGACTTCCAAGGCTGCTTGTGCAGCTTTGTATGCTTGGCGAGTGGTATCCATTTGTTGCTCAGTAAAAGCACCACGATCATAGCCACGTTTGTAACGGTCGAACTCACGTTGTGCTTTGTCTCGTTCTGCCACTGCTTTTAACACGGCAGCTTGTGCTTCCTTCAGCGTTGATTCTAATCCTAAAGCACCTTGACTCGCTTCTTTTACTTTTGCACTTAGACGTGCCACTTCGGCTTCAAAGGGTACTGGGTCAATACGATATAGGACATCCCCTTGAGTGAGAGGCTGGTTTGCTTTAACCGGAACGTCAATCACGCGTCCACGAACACCAGAAACAATCGGGGTAGTTGAATAAACCTGATTACCTAATTGAGTGAAAGGATGGTTGTAATTCATCAATAAAATTAGCGTACCAATTAATACCACACCGCCTAATACCGCTGTCGGCACTGTCCATTTATTAAGGGGAATCTTGAAAATTTTAAATACCGCGACGCACAATGCTGTGTAAGTCAGGATTAGCAGTAAATCCATTATTGCTTCTCCTCTGCTACAGGGGCAGTACTTGGTGCTGTGGCGACAGAAGGGAATGATGATTTCACAGCATCAAGCTCTGTACGTAACTGTTTCACTTCATCAATCAACACATCGACTCGGTGGTGGATGTCATGCTGTTCGGCTTCCAATTTCTGAAACCCCCAACCACGTTCTTTGCGCCATAAGGTGGCCCAGATCCATAAAAATGGCCATAAGGCATGAAGCGTAAATAGGCTTACCCAACCTGCATAATGGATGGCATCTTGGTGTGGGTGGTCGCGCTCTTTTGAGATCTCATAGGGAATATCGTGAATAACAATAATGCCGTAAAAGATGACAAGGGCGACAAAAATCAGTAGCCCAAGCGCAAAATAGTCAAGAAACATGCAGTAGTCCTTCTGTCTAATAAGGCGAAATATACGGTGGATCTCATCAGTCGATCCACCGATAGCGAGTTAAGTGAAGGAGGGGATTGATTGTTTATACCTGCCGCCACATTCACTGCCAAAATGATAGTAAACGGAATGATTCTAGAAACAAAGTGCAGAGAAAGAAGGTGGCTGAGGATTATTTGTTTTTGCTATTCAACACACACTCGGTTACGACCATTGGCTTTAGCTCGATACAGTGCTTTATCTGCACGGTAGAAGGTGCGCTGGGTATTTTCGCCGTCACGATGTAGGGTAATACCTATACTGACGGTGAGCCCACGTTCTCCGAGCACATCTTGCCAAGGAAAATCAAAAATACGTTGGCGATAAGTTTCTGCATGCATTTGTGCCATATCAGCAGTGACGTGTTCAAGGATCACTAGAAACTCTTCTCCTCCAAAGCGCACGCAAGAGGCTCCACGAAATTTAAAGTAGGCAGCAAGCTCGCTTGAAACATTGGTAATCGCTTTATCTCCTACCAAATGGCTTAGCTCATCATTGATCGATTTAAAGTGATCGATATCCACCACTAAGAAAGCAAATGGTGTTTCGTGGAGCAGCAGGTCTTTGAGTTTTACATCGAGCCAACGGCGATTATGTAATTTGGTCAATGGATCGGTAAATACATCTTGTTGCAGCTGTAGCACGGTATTTTTCTGATTTTCGGTGGTTTCTTTGAGCTCTCTATTTTCGAGTTCCGATAAGATCAATTTGAGTTGCAGTTCAAAACGAGACAGACGACGAAGTTGAATCGGGCCTAATTCGCTGATCGGGATCCGCTTCATTAAATCACTTTCGATGCGAAAAACTTTCTTTTCATAAGTTAGAGCGGTGGAGTATAAATTCTCCATCTCGCATACTTCACTGAATGCTTCGTATAAGCGTTTTTCAAGGAAAGGAGATTGAATGTTTTTTAGGCGCTTCTCAGTGCTGCTCAACAATAAAGTGGCTAGATGAGCTTTTCCTATTTTTGATAAACAGTGTGCCAGTTCAATACGTAGCATGCTTGAAAGCCAGTCTGATGGTGTCAGAGATGATGAGTATTGTGCATTGGCCAGTGTCAACATGGCTTTTTGTACTTTACCTTGTTGTATGTAAAGTTTGGCTTGATAGAGCCGGATTTGCCCTGTCAGTAATTTGTCGCTGACTAAAATACTTAATTCTTCACACTCTTTGATGAGATCATTAGCAACCGCGAAGCGGCCTAAGCTGATGTAACAAGCCAACATATAGAGTTTGTAACGCAAGCGTAATGAGCGACTGGAGATCGCATGATCTATGCTGTCGATTTTCTGGTAGTAACGTAAGGCTCGACTATGATCGCCGTAAGCATCGCATAAATTGCCCATTCCGAGTACGGCTAGAACGTAGTCATCAATCATTCCATGCTGAACGGCAATATTCGAAATGGCGACATACTCAGACAGTGCCGCTACATACTCGCCATGATCCAATAGGCGCTCGCTTAAGCTGTGTTTGACCGAGAGGACTAACTCGATATCTGTTGGAAGTTCTAGCAATGACAGTGCTGCTCGTAACTCTTCAATGCTGGTTTGCCACTGTTTCATTTCGCGGCGATATTCAGCGCTGATGATGTAGCTTTGTGCCCGCTCCTGTACAGTGCTAGCCACATGCTGTCTGATATGGTTCCAAAAAATGATCGCTTCTTCGCCAGTGACTGCCGCCGCATCTAATCCAGCTTCTTTGATCTTATTCAGCAGGCTTTCCATACGACGTTTCCTGTTCTTGGTTATCAATCAACTGTTCTAATGTAAATGGGAAGGACAGAATATCTTGCAGCATGATTTTAGGAAGAGAACCATCTAACCCTTTGCGTTGCCATGGGTAAATCTCAATCATTTTGGCCATGATCTTGAAAATTTCTAAGGCAGCATCGCCCTTTTCAGCTAATAGTAGGCCTAAGCGATCACTGCTGATGCGTGAAAGTAAATCTTGGGGAGCACAGAGCGAGTGGATCACTTCTGTGCACACATCAATGTATTTGGTATTGGGGTGTTCAATCACTATTACAGCATGGTTGGATTTTTTTAGTTCGGTTTTAAACAGAACCAACTGTTCCCACCAGTAGGTTTCCGATACGACATTGGAAAGGTGTTTTTCAGGATCGAATTCATGCTGACCCCGAATGCGGTTGATCAGTTTGCGTGCCCGCTGTTCGAGTTGACGCTTTGACGTACGTGCTTTGTCCATCCCAACCCGCATGGTTTGCTCACGTAGCATCATCACGGTGTAGTGGCGATATTTTTTAAACGCGACCAAGGCGGCTTGTGGATTACCATTCTCTTCAGCAACGCGAGATTGTTGATAACAGATCTGTGATAACAACTCTCCATTATCGAAGGCTGTGGCCGCTTTTTCGGCATGGCTGAGCAGATCGGCAGCAGCAGAAAAATTCTTACGCAATAGTTCAAGGCGTGCACGGCTGATGTAGGAATGTGCCTTCATCCAAGTGAGATTATTGGCCACGGCTAATTCATGAGCTTTTCGAGTGGCTTCTTCTGCATCTTCAATGCGCTCTAAACCAAGCAGCGCTAGGCCTCGGAAATCCCATACTTCAGCTTGCCAAGTGGTATTTGGATGGTTTTGTAGTACTTCTTCAGCGCCATCAAGTACGGTCAGCATGTCCACATACTGATGGAGATGATACAGATCCCATGCCCAGAGAATTCGTGCTTTGCCTTCTAACCAACCCATACGGGTATTGTTCGCGACTTTTACGGCGAGTTCATGGGTTGAACAGGCAAGTTTATATTCCGCCGTGATCCGCCATATATTACCAAGGCCAATTAAACATTCGATTTCAATTTCAGGTTCATCTACGAGAGCTGATTGCTCTAACGCATTGATCCAAAACTGCTGGGCGGTGTAATACTTGGCTTGTCCCCAATAATGCAAGGCATGGAGGTGGAGTATTTCGGGCAAAAAGTGATCGGTATCGAGATTGCTCTGGTTTTGGAACGCTTCTTTGATGTATTTCAGCCCTGTTCGATAATCCATCTTGCACCAGAAGCAGCGCGATATGATGATGAGAGATTCGATGA
The DNA here is from genome assembly GCA_051650365.1 of Vibrio sp. Classification (GTDB taxonomy): domain Bacteria; phylum Pseudomonadota; class Gammaproteobacteria; order Enterobacterales; family Vibrionaceae; genus Vibrio. The sequence continues at coordinate 9,430 of JBOFIW010000530.1, forward strand.
TAGCTGAATTGAAATGTATCTGCCGAGCCCTGATTAAGCATTGTTCGGCTTGGACTAATACCTTCTCCGGCTCAGATTCGATACGTGATCTTAGCTGTTCGATTTCCAGTTCAAGAAGATATTGGCTTTTGTCCAAAATACAGTCGTCCTTGGGCGATTTAATGCTCGTCATGGCTTGCCATTATAGAGGCAAGACGCCATTAAACACGAATACATGTGAAATTACGGACACTTTTATCACGTCATTCAATAATAATTGGTGTTATCTCACATTCTTCCTTCTTAGCAATCTAGGACAAAAGTTCCTTTAATGTTAGGGGGTGCTGAGATAAACCTAAGTTCTGTGCTGCGGTAAATCCATGCTTATCTTGGTAGCATAAATTATGCCATGCACGAAAAATGTCTAACAAAGGTTGGATTCCGCCTGGGCGTAGTTTACGTCGAGGTTCATTAATAAAAGATTCAAACAGGAGTTGGAATCGGTTTTGGTAGAATTCTATTTGTTTGATTGAAGCTTGTTGTAACCAATGTTGTGACTCTGGGTTAGTGCCGGCAAGGTAGCATATTCCTTTAGCTTTTGTGCCAGAATGAGCGATGGCCCAACGGTCACGCCACCATCCCATATGAACAATATCTGTTTTATCCAATGAGGTATGCGCTTGCCAATCGGGATCTTCTTCCACGTACATAAGGTCAACGTTTTGACGTTGGATTCGAGATAGGCAGACACTCAATGCCGCCGAACGCAGCAGCGGATCTTGCGGCATGTAAATCGAAACACGTTTCTCCCGATCGCACATATCCAACACATGTAAATAGTGAGCATATGAGGTGTAAGGTGGCCGAATTACCGCTCCTTTGGATGGGTAGTGAAACTTCGCCATATTGCCCATCGGATCTTCCACATTGGCTCGAGCCAAAATTAACTGGTAGCGGTTATCAATCCGTTCTCGAAGTAGAGTGGCATTTTGCGGGGGCGTGGCTTGGGTTTCTGGTTGATATGTGCGAGGCACAAAACGCGCAGGCGTTTGGTAGGGGTTGTGGTCTAGGCTACCAATGGGTTCTTCTTTGGCGGAGTAGTTTAGATGTTGGCAGAGAATGTATCCTGTTTGAGCATCACCCGTGGCTATCCAATACACACCATTTTGGCTGTGTGCCTGTAAAGGTTGGTAGTGAGAGGCGAAGTGATATGCTTTAGCATGGTTGATCCAACGTGCATCGATCATCGCTAATTTGCGTCGGCAACGGCTAGCAATATGGTCAAGGTGATCGTAAAACGTCTTGGGATTTATCGCCAATTTACGGCAGATTTCACGCACAGAATAGCCGGTAAACAGTAACCCAAGCAGAGACTCTTGGAAGTTGAGTTTATGGTTTGCGCCCGACCATTTATCAACAAAAGTCGCGTGGCAGGCTTTGCAGCGGTAACGCTGACGATCACCACTATAACCAAAGGCATGGTACAGCTGCTTGTGAGTGTGTACAGATAACCCCGTATTCGAGCAAGCCGGGTTATGGCAAGCTGGGAGGCCTTCGCTGTGCAGTTGACGTAAGCGGTGCAGTTCATTCACCACTTCGCGATTGTTAAGTAAGGGGGGGAAAGCTCCACATTCACGACAAACCATCGCTGGCCGTTTCGGGTTTGCGCGCTGCAAAACGTAATGCTTTGCTTCACTCAATCCAAAGTTGTCACACGCCAATGTTTTACAAAAGTTGAGTTGTAAACCTTCTGCGTCCGGTGGTAGTTGGTCGTTAGGCACGATCTCCCCCTCGGGGTATTTCTGACCGTCAGACCTTTCGGCCTGACGGTGATGACAAGATAAATTAGATGTTGATTGCGGTTTCAAGCGCGACTTTCATCATGTCATTAAATGATTTTTGACGATCTTCAGAGCTGAGTTTCTCACCGCGCAGAATGTGGTCAGAAACAGTCAGAATCGTCAGAGCACGAGCGCCAAGGTCAGCGGCTACACCGTAGATACCAGCAGCTTCCATATCCACACCTAAAATGCCCAGTTTCTTCATTTTTTCGAAGATTTCTGGCTCTGGGGTGTAGAACAGATCCGCAGAGAAAACGTTACCCACTTTCACTGGTACTTGTTGAGCACGCGCTTGGTTCACGGCGGTTTCCAGCAGATCGTAATCCGCGATCGCGGCAAAATCATGACCACTGAAGCGGATGCGGTTTACTTTAGAGTCGGTCGATGCACCCATGCCGATCACCACGTCCATCAGTTTCACATCGTCACGCACAGCGCCACAACTACCGACACGAATGATGTTCTTCACGCCATATTCTGCAATCAACTCATGGACATAAATGCTGCAAGATGGAATACCCATCCCATGGCCCATGACAGACACTTTTTTGCCTTTATAAGTGCCAGTAAAACCAAACATGCTGCGTACATCACACACTTGCTTCACATCTTCTAAGAAGGTTTCTGCAATGTATTTTGCGCGTAGCGGGTCGCCCGGCATCAGTACGGTTTCAGCAAAATCACCAGCTTGTGCATTAATGTGTGGGGTTGCCATGGTTATTCTCCAATTCAGTTCAGCCGACAGAGTAAAGATTGATTACAAATCCTGTTGGCTGAGGATTTATCTGTTGCGCCAATACTAGCCAGTATAGACGGGGCTCCTTGAGAGGGTTGTCACAAAATACTCTCTTTCAAACGGAATTTAAGATGGTGATAACGAAATTTGTTGAAATTGATAAGGCAACCGTTGAGCTAATCGTTTGGCTCGTGCGTAGATGTACTTCATGTACAAAAATAAAATTTGTACAGCCTGTGGTGGCATGCTATAGATCTTGTACGGAAATTTAAATTGTACAGATAAGTGTTGGAGGCTCGTATGCAGACCACGCCACTCAAAATTGGTATCAGTGCTTGTCTTCTCGGGGCGAAGGTACGCTTCGATGGCGGGCATAAAATCAGCCATTTCGTTACTGATGAACTTGCTCGCTACGTTGAGTTTGTTTCTGTCTGCCCTGAAATAGGGATGGGCTTGCCAGTGCCACGAGCAACCTTACGGCTGATTTCTGAGGGTGTACGGATTGCCTTGGTGGAAACCAAAGATGGCACTCGTGACCATACAGAAGGGCTGGAACGCTATTCGCAGCAAAAAGTCGCTGAGTTGCAAACCTCGGATCTTTGCGGCTATATCGTCTGTGCAAAGTCCCCAAGTTGCGGTATGGAACGAGTCAAAGTGTACAAACAGCATGGCACTGAGAAAGAGGGGGTGGGTATTTACACTCGAATCTTGATGGAAAAAATGCCTTGGTTGCCTGTTGAAGAGGATGGTCGTTTGAATGACCCAGTGCTACGTGAAAACTTCATCACTCGTCTGTATTGCTTGCACGATTTTTACACCAGCATGGGCGAAGCTCCAAGCGCCAAAAAAGTGGTGGATTTCCACTCTCGCTACAAATTGAGTTTGATGGCACATCATCCAGAGTCCTATCGGGTTTTGGGAAAATGGGTGGCCAATGTGAAACAGTATCCGCTGGATACTTTTATTCAGGAGTACCGTTTAGGTTTGATGCAGGCCTTGGCTCACCGTGCCAGTCGCAAGAACAACACCAACGTGTTGATGCATCTGCAAGGGTATTTCAAACGCTCGCTCAACAAATTGCAAAAAGCAGAATTGTCGCATGTGATCGAAAGCTACCGATTAGGTGAACTTCCACTGCTTGCGCCACTGACTTTGCTAAAACATTATCTCGCGTTGTATCCCGATGGGTATCTTGATCAACAACGCTATCT
>JBOFIW010000531.1:0-1217 GCA_051650365.1 Vibrio sp.
GCACTTGGCTTAATGAAATCGGCTTGTGGAGCGGCCATGCCTGGAATTCCTGCCATCGCGAAAGGCATGCTTTCTGCGTGGTTCTGACCTTGAGCATTAGCCTGTTTGCTTAAAAATGCGGCGATATGGCGAGTAATGCCAGCATCTTGAGCGTAAGGCAAGCTCATCTGAGTCAAAGCACCGCGCATCTTTTGTTGTGGATGTTCGTTGATGGAGACCGCGGGGAAGAAACCATCGACCAGTGTTTGCTGCACTTCTTCACGAGTCAGTTCGGTTTTCAGTGTTGCGCCGAGCAGTTTAGAACCACGGCTTGGTACCACGATTGGTACTGCGGCCAAATCCGGTTGGCTGAGTAGCGCTTCTTTCGCATCACGACAAGCGTGCGTCATGGCTTGCACTTGCCACATTTGCAGCTCTTTACCTTCCTGCGCTAACTTCATTTTCAGACGATAGGCGAGGGCGAGATCCATGTTATCGCCACCGAGCAGAATATGTTCGCCAACGGCAATACGTTTGAGGGCAAGGTTACCTTCTTCTTCGGTCACTTCGACCAGTGAAAGGTCAGTGGTACCGCCGCCGATATCGATCACTAAGACTACATCGCCTACGTTTACTTCATTGCGCCATTGCTCATGGCGGTTATCAATCCAGCTGTAGAGTGCCGCTTGTGGCTCTTCCAGCAACGTGAATTGCTGTAAACCGATATTGCGCGCTGCTTCTGCGGTTAAATCACGGGCTGCAGGATCAAACGAAGCAGGAACGGTAATCGTGACATCTTGCTCAGCCAATGGGGCATCAGGATGGGCGTGATCCCATGCTGCTTGTAGATGCTCTAAATAAAGCTCTGTGGCGCGCAGAGGAGAAATTTTGCTGACGTCTTCAGGACTGCCCGATGGCAAAAAGGCTTCGCGGCGATTGACGCCTGCATGACATAACCATGACTTGGCGCTTGCGACTAATCGAATCGGTGTTTTTGAACCCAAATTGCGCGCAATCGCACCTACCAATGCAGTCGGCTCACTGCTCCAAGGCAAACGGCGTGACGCGGTAGCCATTTCATGTTCATGCGGCTGATAAACGAAAGAACCAAGCTGGTTGAGGTTTTCTACTGTGCCCGGTGCCGTCATTTGCGCAATCGACATCACTTCAACACGGCTCTCTTCACTCTGTACATCTTGATAAGCGAGTACGCAGTGGGTAGTACCAAGGTCGATGCC
>JBOFIW010000532.1:0-1672 GCA_051650365.1 Vibrio sp.
ATTATCGCGTCAGCATGGCGGAAATCATCATTCCTGCGGCGGATGTCTCCGAGCAGATCTCGACCGCAGGTAAAGAAGCATCGGGTACTGGCAACATGAAGATGGCGCTCAACGGCGCTCTGACCATAGGTACGATGGATGGTGCGAACGTCGAGATCCGTGAAGAAGTGGGCGATGACAACATCTACATCTTCGGTCTTGAAGTAGATGGCGTAGAAGCACTGAAAGCTCGTGGCTACAACCCATACGATTTCTATCATGCAGACCCGCTGCTCAAAGCGTCACTGGATCTACTGGTGGGGGAAGAGTTTACGCCGGGGGCTGCGGGCAAACTGCGCGCGACCTATGACAGCTTGCTCGATGGCGGTGACCCGTATTTGGTACTGGCGGATTTCGCCTCTTACGTGAAAGCGCATGAAGCGATCGACAAACAGTACCGTGACCAAGTGGGTTGGGCGAAGAAAGCCATCCTCAATACTGCGTTGGTGGGCAAGTTCAGCTCCGACCGTAGTATCCGTGATTACGTGAATAACATCTGGAAGCTGAACGCGGTGCAGCGTTAAGCCTCTTAGGTGAGTCAGAAGCTTTCTGGCTCACCTTTTCTATATACAGAATTCAACATAGGAAGGGAAAACAGCAGCCCCTTCGGAGAGAGCGATGAATCAAGATAATGCATTAAAACAAGTCGCTGAAATGGCAAAAATTGCCGATCGATACGTCAGCGCGTGGGGCAGTGAAGCTCAAGTAGAAGATGACACGATCCGTCATCTTTTGGCGTCTCTTGGCTACGATACCAGCAGCGATGAAGCCTTGCTGCAATCGGCTGAGAAAAAACACAAGAAAGATGTGGTGGATCCGGTTCTCGTGGTTCACCAAGGTGCGGCGATCGAAGTGCCGCTCTATCTCGGCGTGAGTGCGCGCGAAAGCGAATTTGATTGGCGTTTACAGACTGAGCAAGGCGAGGTGCTGGAAGGTTATCTGCAATCGCAAATTGTGCGTGATGAACGTGCCGAAGGTGGTCCACTGGTGTTTGCTTTGCCCAATGACCTGCCATTGGGTTATCACACCTTATTGATTGCCCGTAAGCGCCGCAAAGTACCTTACGAAATGACGCTGATTGTCACGCCACAAGCCTGTTATAAGCAGTCAGCCTTGGTACAAGGCAAAAAGCTGTGGGGGCCGAGTATTCAACTTTATACCCTGCGTACTCAGCACAACTGGGGCATGGGTGATTTTGGTGATTTGAAACAGTTGGTGGCGGATATTGCATCACGCGGTGGCGATTTTGTCGGGTTAAACCCGATTCACGCGTTGTTTCCTGCCAACCCGGAAGGTGCTAGTCCGTACAGCCCATCCTCTCGCCGTTGGCTAAACATTCTGTACATTGATGTGAGTTCAGTGCCTGAATTTGCACTCAGTGCCGAAGCGCAGCAAAAAGTCGGTAGTCCAGAGTTCCAACAGCGTCTGCAAAAAGTACGCGATGCGCATTGGGTGAACTACAGCGAAGTGGCTGAATTGAAACTGAGCGTGTTACCGCTGTTGTTTGTTGAATTCAAAAAGCGTCATCTGGATAAACAGTCCGATCGCGCTCATGCTTTCTTGAAATTTGTGGAAGAGGGCGGTGAGAGCTTACTGCATCAAGCGGCATTTGATGCACTGCATGCCCAATTGC
>JBOFIW010000533.1:0-2122 GCA_051650365.1 Vibrio sp.
CGATATAACCATTCTAATCCGGATTTTTGCATCCAAAGTGGTGCGCGTGAAACATGCCCAGCAACCACATCGAAAGTGCCACCGACGCCCATCACAAAAGAAACGCCCAATTCATCTTTCCATCGGTTAATAAAATTCTCTTTCTTAGGCGAAGTAATTGCGACAAACAGTAACTTGGCCCCCGACTGACGAATTTTTTCTACCATTGCTTGCTCATCATCCCAAAAATAGCCGTGATGGTATCCCGCTATAAGTAATTGAGGATGTTCTGCCTGCATTGTGGATGCGGTTTTTTCAACAATTTCCTCTTTCGCACCAAGATAAAAGACAGGAAGTTGCTCTTGAGCTGCCATAGCATTCAACTCAAGAAAAAGATCTACGCCCGCAACTCGCTCAGGAACTTGATGACCTAAGAAGCGGGCACCCCATACTACGCCCATACCATCAATGTTAATAATGTCGCACTCCGTCACCGATTGAGCCAATTCCGGGTCAGTCCGCATATTGACGAGCTTAGCCACGTTGACAACCACATGCTGCGTAAAATCTTGGCGTAAAATCCGCTCACGGATCAGAGCGACGGTTTCCCCCATTGAGGCTACATCCATAGGGCTACCGAGAAAATTAATGCGTTGCAAGACAATGCTCCTCATTGATTCTTAAATAATACCGGAATGAAAAATACATCCACGCTTGGGTCCAACGAGCGTAGTGAATTCGATTCACCCAGTGTGGATTGCGCTGATAGACAAATTGATCTCGCTCTGGGAGATACAAGGTCTGAATGGCGCGTTGAATGACCTTTTTAGCCAATACCCTGTCACTCTCACCATTACCGACACTCAATAACGTGATCACAGCTTGAGAGACCGAATGCGGATCCAACGGATATGGATTGTCATGGTAATACTTAGCCGTACCATCAACCTCAAACAGGTGCTGTCGATAAAACGCCAATCCTCTGTCAATCACCACATCAAACTCCGTAGTCGTTAACACGGTTCGTATCAAGTGCAAGGCTTCTAAGTTGTACCCTGTATGAAAGCCGTCAATAAACCCGTGATGATGGCGCGTACCATATGCCCAACTGCCATTTTCCGCCTGGGCTTGAGCACTGTTACGAGCAACCCGCAACGCAAGCTCATGATAATCCGCTCGCTTAGTTTCACTCGCCGCAACAGCCAGCCAAGCGGCCGCCCAAAGGCTAGCGTTATGTACAAAGGCCTTTTCACCAGGAATGTAAGCAAAAAAATCCCCCTGCTCACTTTCCGTCAGTAGATGGTGGGTTATAAATTCCCCACTGCTGAGTGCAAGTTCAACCCAGTCTTGCCGTCCGAGCATTCCACCTAGTTGATGCAAAGCTCGACTAACATACACAGTGGTGATCACATTCGGTTTTCCTTTCGGTACAAAGAAAGCTCTCGCTTTCCAGTCAAAATGATATCCCCAACACGCACCATGCCATATTTTCTCATCGCAACGCTGGCTAATCAGCCACTGTGCTAACTGCTCTGCCTCACTGAGTAAAGCCGTATCCTGAGTCACTCGATACTGCTCTATCAGACCTAAAATGAACAGAGCAATACCTTTCGGGTTACGCGCTTTTTTGACGCCCAACCACGGACGAAGGTTGAAAGGAGAACGCTTGAATAATTGAATCCAAGCCAAGCCAAACAAAGAGTCTTTACTCACTGGTAGCCAAGAAAACCAACTTGAGTTTAGGCCATCAAACGGGTCATATCCGGCGAACTCTTCCGAGCGCGCTTTATTCAATAAAGATTGACTAATATCGGCTATCGTACTCGATTTCATGATTGCAGCAGCTCATCGTAAAGGCTTTGCAAACGCGGCATGACCGCCTGCAAAGAAAAGTGATTTAGAAATTTCTGTTTACCCGCTTTAGCTAAACGTTGGTTCTCTGCACGCAGCTCAATTAAATCACCCAACGCTTGGGCTAACCCAGTAACATCTCCCGCTTCAACCAATCGCCCCTGCTCACCATCGGTAATGGCATCTGGAATACCACCGGCATAACTGGCTACCACAGGGATTTCGCCCGACATGGCTTCGATCACTCCCATAGGAAAGCCTTCGTTATAGCTAGGTAAGCAGTAGATATCCG
>JBOFIW010000534.1:0-1799 GCA_051650365.1 Vibrio sp.
GAAGATGTTAACTTAACGAGTAACGCTTCCTTCTCAGATGATCAAGATTACAGCTCACCACAAGCGCCAGATTCTGGCCGCAAAGTGATGCCATTTGGCTTGAAGATCGATTTACTCTCACAAAGTAAAGAGAATGAATACGGTGTTGTGCGTTTGTCTAAAGCTACCACAAACATCGCGCCCGTTGCTCGTTTTGAACTGAAAGTGGAAGGGCTAACCGTCACTTCGCAAAACACCAGCAGTGATAGCGATGGTAACATCGTTAGCTACTTGTGGGACTTTGGTAATCACGAAACCAGTACCGAAGCGGCCCCCACTTGGTCGTATGCGAAAGCAGGCACTTATCAAGTCACTCTCACGGTGACCGATGATAAAGGAGCAACGGACACTCATCACCAAACCATCAAGGTAGAAAAACCGAATATGGCCCCCAAAGCCAGTGCTAGCTATATTCACTTGGGTCGTTGGGTCACTATGTGGTCAACCAGTACCGATCGTGATGGGCGCATTGTGGATACCGAGTGGACACTGCCAAACGGCCAAGTCAAACGTGGACGCATCTTCACCGCTATTTTCCCAAGTGATGGTAAGCATGAAGTGGTATTGAAAGTGATGGATAACCGCGGTGCGGTAGATACTAAAACCATCAAAGTTAAACTGTAATTTTCTCTTCCCCTTCACGTTTTTGGGCACCCTCGGGTGCCCTTTTTTACTGCCCGCTATCGCTCAAACGTTCTAAAGCCTCAATACGCCGCCACTGCTCTGGCGCAAAAGAGATTTCTCGTAACTGCTGAATCTGGTTTTGCTGCTCTGATGAAGAAAGATCAGCACGAGCTAAAATAGCCGAGCGCTGCTGATAATACTGGCTGAATTGCTGTTCAAACTGACTACGGGAATCATCCAACTCCGCTAAACGTTGCGCTTCTTGCTCCCCAACGAGAGCGACACGCGCCAAATAGCGCTGTTGCTCATCACCTTGTGCAATGTGAGTTAATTGAGGTAACAGTTGCGTTACCGCTTCACTGCATTGAATAAAATCCGGCTGTTCTGCGAGTAAATCTTGCCAATGCTTCTGCCCTTCTTCCTCGCCATACTGCTCAAGAATCAACTGTTTTTGAATAGCTAACTCGCGTAAGCGATTCTCTTCAGCAAAGAGCGCCTGTTGCTCCGCTGAAAAATACTGAGCTTGGAGATCAAGCAAAGCTTGGTGTAATTGTAACCAATCTTGTGCAGTGAGCGCGCCATCAATCTCGGGGAAGGTCAATTCAGCAAGCGCGGCTTTATAACGCACATAGCGCTCAAACAGATCACCATCAATCAAAAATCCTTGGTTTTCCTGCTCATACTGCTGCACTTGTTGAGTGATCTCTGGCATTGAGGACTCACCTAAACCGGAGAGAAAATACTCTAAAAAGTCTCGTGAGCTCGATTTATCAGGCTGAATATCCGCTTGCGATGGGGTCACTGATATCAGCATGGTGGGTTGCGTAGAAAGCCAAAAGATCGCACCGAGTCCTCCCACAACCACCAATGCACCAAAACTCAATGCGAACTTCTTCATAGTGAACTCCTACAATCCGGCTTGTTTGAGACGATTGACATGCTGGCGATACAAAGTCACCGGATCGGTTTCCAATAAAGAATGAATACCCAACAACCCATTAATTTCATCTAAATGATTCATTCGATAATCATCACGAATCACCTTGCCAAGATGAGTGCTACAAGTGGCAACCAATCCATCATTCGGCTCATTAAATACCAACCCTAATACCCCCATCGCGGCATCGCTCGGATCT
>JBOFIW010000535.1:0-2568 GCA_051650365.1 Vibrio sp.
TCATCCACATGCTGCTGAGTGTAGGTCCGGTAACCACTCTCAGAACGCAATGGCGAGGTGATTAAACCTTTCTCTTCATATAAACGAATCGACTTGGCGGTAAGATCGGTCAGTTTGGCAATTTGACTAATGTTCATAACACATAAAAAATAACAAAGGCATGGAATGACCATGCCTTTATAAAAAGAAAAATGCAATTATTCTTGGCTAATCAGCCAAGACAAAATTGACGCCTTTTGAGTTTTATCCGCTTTTTCGTACCAATCCGCCATCATTCCTACTAGCTTACTTTGAGTAGCCATAGGCTGAGTTACTTCAGCGCGGTTAGCAAATGCCCAATTAGCAAATTCTTGACGTTCGGCAGCATTCGCTTCACCGTACAAATATTGAACCATTTCAGCAGATTTAGAAGCCGTAGCTTGAGTTTGAACTGGAACAACCACCGCGGCTGTAGGTTGAACTGTTGTCCCTTGCATAACAAACTTAGCTTCATCAATAACTGCTAAAAAGTACGCTTTGGGGACCGAGAATTCTACTTGATTTTTCTCTGTTGATGAGTTCAACGTAAAAACAACCGAATCAGCGTTCAGCTGCTGAATATATTCTTGAGATAATGGGAACTTAAACCATTGCGTGTTCGTACAGTGTTCAGTACAGGTTTCCGCCAACGGGCGGTAAGTTTCTACTTTAAACTGCTGTGTTGGATAAGTAACCGTATCGAATTGATCGTAATTTTTAAAATAAGTGACGTTCATATTAATATATGAACTTTCAACATTCACACCTTCAGCCTTGGGGAAATTACCCACATAGCTCAGCTCAGACCTTACAACCTCAGGCCCTACTATTGCTTTTGCGTCAGGAGTAATATCTTTCGCGACAACTTGAACATAGTTGTGCCTTTCTTTGACATTCTTCGCCACATCATTGAACACACTCGAACTGTCTAAATTACTGCATCCAACGGCCATCGTGATAGTTGAAAATAATATGGTCGTTTTAAATAAATTCATCATTTATGTCCTTGTTATGGAGTAAAAACACCGGCACAAGGCCGGCGTTTTCATTAAAGAAAGGCGAGGTACGTAAATTAGAAACCGTATTCCAGACCTACACGTACGAAACCTTTCTTATCTTCCGAGTTATACGCATCGTGTTGACCAACGCGAATATATGGTACGAAACCATTTTTCACGTACATCAGCTGTGCAGACAATACTTCATCTTCGTCGTTTTGTTCTACACCATTAACTTCAGAATCAAGGTTAGCTGCATAGCCCACTTTAAAGCCCCATGGACCATTCCAGTATTGACCAATCAGAGAGTATTGGCCTTGCTCACCAACTTGACCGTTTACAGTCTTAGAAGCACCTTCAGTGTACTTATAAGCACCCGCTAGACCGAAGCCAGCTGGTAGAGGCAATTCAAAACCTACGATATAAGCTGTTGCATCAGTAAGGAATGTATTATCAACGTCTTTACCAGCTGTATCTTTGGTTGTGTAGCCATACTTGTAATTAGTGTTGTTTTCATAACCAACATGGAAAGTTACGATATCGGCAGCATTATAATGAACTGCTGCACCATAGTGGTTAGAATCTTTAGTACCCACATCGCCACGACCAACAGATAGGTTAAACGTTAGTCCACCAAAAGCAGGAGAGTCATAACGTGCGATATCACCTTTACGATCATAGTGACCAGCAACGTCGCCACCCCAGTCAAATACACGGCCCAGACCTGGGTTAGAGTATGGCCAGTCAACGATTTCATACAAAGGAGTCAGCATACGACCGAAACGTACTTTACCCCAATCACCTTGTAGACCAATGAAAGTATCACGAGCGCCTAGAGTGTTACCTGTACCATCTTCACCAACGTAGCCTGATTCGATTTGCATGAATACGTTCACGTTATCAAACATATCTTTACTTGCACGGAATCCGATACGAGATTCGTTTTCGTAATCATAACCATTGCTGTCTTCTTGATAGAAAGCAGAGATTGCCGCTACACCGTATGCTTGCACGTTAAAATCAGATAGAACACCGATTGCACCAGTTTCTTCGGCAGCAAATGCACCTGTTGAAGCCATTGCTACTGCAGCACCCAGAAGAGTACGTTTAAACATTTTGTCCATGGATAACTCCTAAAAATGGATATAGCTGTTTTTGAGTTTCTCCCTTAAGTTGGCCGCCGAAGGGAGAAGTCATTTCCTTTTCGAGTATCGAAATCGATTCTCTTAGTTGTTGGCACACTGACCGTGTATCCATGCCTGTAGACTAAACCTCGCTCGGAAAACATCAATCAGAACTTAATTTTTATCTAAAAAAATATGAGCCACGGCAAACTTCTGGGGAGTAAGTGATCAAGATCGAATTATTGCAAAACTGAGCAAGCAACCAAATTAACCGATTGAATTTGTTGACGTTTATTTTTTGTGACATTTATTTATTTGAAATGCGTCGAATATAGAAAAAGCATTAGATGACTTTTACAAAACAAAACCAAGGAGCATTAACACAAGAAAACTCAGGTTGTTTTTTGTAAAAAATAAACCTCAGCATA
>JBOFIW010000536.1:0-1950 GCA_051650365.1 Vibrio sp.
AGCATGCTGTGACTTTCAGTGACCAATTTCTGCAACATCGGCGAATTTGTTGGCCAAATAGCGCTATTTACCTTGCCGTTGGTCAAAAAACCGCGCATGTTTTCAGCAAAGCCTGCCAACAATCAGTAGACTATCCAGAAATTGGCGATAGTGAACACCTGCTGGCACTAGAGGCATTACGCCATGTCGCAGGCAAGAAGATATTGATATTACGGGGCAATGGTGGCCGTGAGCTGATTTATTCCACCTTAGTGGAAAAAGGCGCAACGGTACGCTATCAAGAAGCGTATTGCCGAAGTGAGCTGCCTTTTTCTGCCACTGAGTGTGTTCCTAAATGGCAACACGTCGGGGTCAGCTCACTGGTGATCACCAGCAGCGAACAGTTGGCTTTTTTCGTTAGCCAGTTAAATGGCAGCAATTTGGAATGGGTACAGCATCTCACTCTGCTGGTTCCTAGCCAACGCATCGCCGAACTTGCCCATAACCTAGGATTTCATCGGATTGTGACGACGCCAAGTGCAGCCAATCGCGATTTAGTGGTGGCATTAATGCCCTAACCAACAGGAACTCTGAGCAATGACCAACAACAATAAACCGCAACATGAACCTGAAACCGTAGCCAAAACCAGCGTACCCTCGCCCACTGTTACTTCATCTACCGAACAAGAAACGAAAGTCGATGCCTCCGTTCAACCAAAACCAACGGCAGCTAAAGTTTCTAACGAGCCTCAACCGCAAGCTCCAGTTCAAACTCCAAATAATCAGGGCAAAAAACTGGCTAGTGTCGCCTTGCTACTGGTTTTAGCACTCGGTGCTGGTTTTGCTTATGTTCATCAGCAACAGAAAGCCCAATTTAATGCACAACTACAAGCGGTACGTGCCGAACTGAATCAAACCCGCGAAGCGCTCAACGAACAGCTTAAGCAAACCGTGGCCAGTGCCACCTCGCAAGCTACAGAAATTACTCATCGCGCAGAAACCGTACTGGAACAACAGCAAAAAAGTATTGAGAGTTTGCAGCTCGCGGTGGCAGACATTAAAGGTCGACGCCCGAATGATTGGCTCCTCGCGGAAGCTGATTATTTGGTGAAGCTCGCAGGACGTAAACTGTTCCTCGAACACGATGTAGAAACCGCAACCCAATTGATGGAAAGTGCTGATCATCGTATTGCCGCACTCAACGACCCAAGCCTAACACCGCTGCGTAAAGCCATGGCCAATGACATTACGGCGCTAAAAAACATTCCACTGATTGATCGTGATGGTTTAGTGCTGCGCCTGATCAGCTTACAGCAACAAGTAGACAACTTACCGCTTGCCAATGCGATATTGCCTGAAGATCAGCCACAGCAAACCCAAACGGTATCCGAGAATATTAATGATTGGCAAACCAACCTGAAAAACTCACTCAAGGCCTTTGCAGATAACTTCATCACCTTCCGTTCTCGTGACGGGAATGTGATTCCTCTGCTCTCCCCAACTCAGCATTTTTATTTGAAAGAGAACCTGCAATCCAAATTAGAAACAGCGATCAAAGGGGTGTACTCCGAACAACAAACCCTTTATGTCACATCACTGACTACCGCTGAGCAGTGGTCTACCTCTTTCTTCAATACTAGAGACAAAGCCGTACAAGCCTTTAATGCCGAATTAGCTCTGCTTGCCAAACAAAAGGTACAAGTCGACTATCCTGTAAAACTACAAACTCAGCAGCAATTAGCCGATGTGATCACTGAGCGCTTGCGCCGCAGTGTTTCTCCTATCACTAAGGAAGCGAAGCAATGATTCGACTGATTTTCTTATTTGTCGTACTCGGTCTTGGCCTGTTTGTTGGCACTCAATATGCCGGCCAACAAGGTTATGTTCTGATCTCAATCGCCAACCGCACTATCGAAATGAGTGTCACCACGCTGGTGATCTTTATCATCGCCGCTTTAGCCGCGCTGTTTG
>JBOFIW010000537.1:0-8524 GCA_051650365.1 Vibrio sp.
AGCAAACAACCACCAATAATGCCAGGCATAGTCAGCGGTAAAATTACGCGAACCAAGGTTTGAAACTTGTTAGCACCCAGATCGCGCGCCGCTTCAATATAAGTGCCATCCAATTTCTCGATAGCCGAATAGAGCGGAAGGATCATAAATGGCAACAAAATGTAAACCAGACCAATCATGACGGCTGTTTCGGTAAACATGATGCGCAATGGGGCATCAATCAAACCAAGTGACATCAGTGCTTGGTTCAGGATACCTTGCGTACCGAGTACAATTTTCAAACCATAGGTGCGAATTAGTGAATTGGTCCAGAAAGGAACAATGATCAAAAACAGCATAAATGGACGCCATTTTTCAGGCATTTTGGCTACTATGTACGCAAATGGGTAGCCAACCACGAGACAGATCAAGGTTGCAACAATCGCCATATAGAACGAGTGCAGCATCACTTTGCCGTATAACGGATCAAGCAGACGCGTATAGTTTTCAAAAGTGAAAACAAACTTAATCAGGTTTGCTTCGTCACGAGTCAGAAAACTGGTACCAATAATCATTAAGTTAGGGATCAGTACAAAGAGTACTAACCAACCCACAATTAAGGTAATAATCGCGTTTTGTAGATTAAGCTTTTTGCTCATCATTGAGTACTACCTCCCAGCTTTCAACCCAAGTGATGGCTACCTTCTGCCCGATAGAGTGATCCACATCAGGATCATCTTCGTTGAAGAATTCGCTAACCATCACACACATACCGGATTCCAGTTCTACCACTGATTCCAGAGTCATGCCTTTGTAGGTACGGTCGGTCACGTGGCCTACAATGCCTTTTTCTTCTGACTCTTTAATTTCTTCGATACGTAAGTCTTCAGGACGGAGGAGCACTTGTAGCTTGTCACCAGCCTTCACTTCATCTTCATAGTAAACAATCGACTCGATACCTTCGATGTCTACGCGAATGCGTTTTTCATCTAGACGGTCTAAAGTCGTTGCTTGGAAGACGTTGATTTCGCCAATAAAACGAGCAACAAAGAGATTTTTTGGATCTTCGTAGATTTCACGAGGCGAGCCGTCTTGTTCAATTTTGCCTGAACGCATAACAATGATGCGGTCTGACATAGACAGTGCTTCTTCTTGATCGTGAGTGACAAAGATAAAGGTAATACCTAATTGGCGTTGCAGCTGTTTGAGCTCGCTCTGCATTTGTTTACGTAATTTGTAATCTAATGCAGAAAGCGATTCGTCAAGTAGCAATACTTTAGGTTTATTGACTACGGCGCGAGCGATAGCAATACGCTGTTGCTGGCCACCAGAGAGTTGATGTGGTTTACGCTGTGCCATTTCAGCAAGGCGAACCATACGCAAAGCTTCCATAACACGAGGCTCGATTTCACTGTTTGGCACTTTTTGCATACGCAAACCAAAAGCAACGTTTTCGAACACAGTCATGTGAGGGAAGAGAGCATAGCTTTGGAAGACCGTGTTGACGTGTCGTTGTTCAGCAGGAACTTGAGTAACGTCTTGATCATCTAGCAGAATCTGACCTTGATCTGCAGTTTCAAAACCGGCAATCATTCTTAACACAGTTGTCTTGCCACAGCCTGATGGGCCTAGGATAGTTAAGAATTCACCATGATTCACATCAAGATTGAGGTTACCAATGATTTCCTTACCATCGAAACTTTTGCTAATGCCAGATAAACGAATGACTGGCTTTCCTACTGAATGTTGTTCGTTCAACGTCTGTATTTCTCCCACCTCGGCCTGTAGACAATTCTACTTGTTGGACCTGTAGTTAAACAAAAATAAGGGGCGCATCATAAACACCAAGAGCACGATTTCAAAGTCTTTTTCTTACCTTGAAACATAAAAATTTTTGCCAGTTTTAATCTATTTTGTCTAGCATGCTGATTTTGCTTAACTCTTAATGCTATCAAGCGGTTAATTATCAATCATATCGACAAGAATGCAAGACAGATTGGTAATCAGATTTTAGCCTGAGCTGCATTTCAGTATAATGAACACAATTTTCATGTTGAAGCGTGACGTTATCCGCGCATTTGACCGAACTAGGGCATTTTATGAATAACGATATCGAAAGAGAGCTCAATCTTGGTGGCTCGGTAGAAAAGGCGTTAACCGGCGGTTATGAATTAAAAGTGGGTGATGTACTTAAAGAAGCTTGGGGCATGACAGTCAAACACTTTATTAATTTCACCCCTGCCATTTTTGTGTTGATCGTAGTGCAGCTAGCCATCTTCTATTTCGCATTCAAATTGCAGATCGGCGATCTCTCCGTCATTTTGTCGGTTTTCGAACAGGGAGGGACGCTGCCGGATGGGCTTATTCAAGCCATGTTTATCGCTAATTTTAGTTACGAAGTGATTAGTGCGCCGATTTATGCGGGGATAAGTTTAATGGCAATGAGTCATGCTGCTGGGCTTAAAACCCAGACTCGCCACATGGGTAAAGGGCTACAATTTACCATTCCTGTTATTCTGGCTACCTTATTCAGCTTATTGTTGCAAGGTGTGGCAGGAATGATTCTGCCATTTCTTTCTATGTATTTGTCGATTGCCTTCAGTAACTCTTTGTTGCTCATTTGTGAGAAAAAAGTACCGCCAATGCAATCTCTATTGCTGTCACTAAGAGCGGTCAACAAGAAAATATTCCCACTGATAGCGATTTATTCAGTCTTGATGGTGTTGTTTATGATGGCGGTATTCTTATACGGCATTGGGCTTGTGATCTTTTTACCTTTCTTCTTTCATGTGAAAGGGATCATCTATCGCAACATGTTTGGTATTCGCCTGAAAATCATTGCGACAGACCAATCATTTCCAGATCAACAAGATAGTCATAAATCAACTGGAGTGTTTGATGCATAAGAAGGTAAGCATTGGCCTTGTTTGGCTGATGATTTTCGTCATTAGCTTATTTGGTGTTTACCGCTTCGAGAAACCGAAGCGGGTAAAGCTGCCATTACTACGAGGTGAAGTAGTGGGTAGCGCCCCAGATTTTTCTGTGATTAGTGATATTTCGCAAAGAAAAGAAGCCTTTTTTAACTACCTAAAGCCTGGGGTAATGTATGAGAACTCTCGTGTGTTACAAGAGCGAGCCATTCTCAAGCGAATTAAAAAAGACCTTACAGATGACCATCTTTCATCGAGCAACTTAGCGCAAGCACAACGATTGGCAAGTGCCTATTCTGTAGAGCTTAACCAAGGTAATGTTGATATTGCTTGGCTTCAGGAAATGTTTCGCCGGGTTGATGTGATCCCACAAGCTTTGGTGTTGACGCAGGCTGCCAATGAGTCAGCATGGGGAACTTCTCGATTTGCACGAGAAGCGAATAACTATTTTGGACAGTGGTGTTACAGTTGGGGGTGTGGTTTGGTACCTTTGGAACGCTCTGCTGGGGCATTTCATGAGGTTGCTAAGTTCGATAGTGTCCAAGATTCGATTCATGGTTATTTTATGAATGTGAATCGAAATGAAGCCTATCGTGAGTTGCGTGATATTCGTTTCCAGCTACGCAAGAAAAAGGTTAACCCAACGAGTGATAAAAGCGCACAAGCGATGAGTAATGGCCTTTTGAAATACTCAGAGCGTGGAGAGGCGTATGTTCAGGATTTACAAGCTATGATGTCGGTTAATCAAAAATATTGGAACAATAATTAAAATGAAATCAAAATCTTACCTGCTTATCTCCTTGTTAGTATTAAGCCTAAGTGCTCCTGCGATGGCACAGCAATACATGTTTACTTACAGCAAGCTTTTTTCACAGATGAAAAGCAACACGAAAGAAGATCATCCGGATGTAAAAATGGGTATTTTCTTTGTTGATGCGCAGAGTAAGCAAAACTGCGTTATAGAAAAAGCGTGGATGGAAAAAGAAGAACACTACGAAGAGTTGCCGATTGGCCCTAGTCATGAGCTAGTAATCCCATTGGATAACAATCTGCGTCAAGCAAATCCACTGGTTTTTGTTGATACGCCGCAGGATAAACGTTGTGATTTTTCTATGGTTGTGATGGCCAAAAAACCTTTTGAAGGCAAAGTTACCTACCAAGAGGTGGGCGTCTTACTACCGCAAATGCAAGTTATGCTTGAACAGCTTGGTGGTGTGTTTGCCAGTTGGTTTACGCCCGCGGTGGAAGGCATCACCTTAGAATTCTCGCCAGAAACGGAGGGGATGATTACGTTCAGTAATGGTCAGTCTATGACCATCGAGAATAACAAGGCACAAGTCGCGTTAGTGCAAATCGGTGAAGAGGGGTGGATGCAACTGCCTGCTCCAACTTTACGAGTTTTACCTTATTTACCTTCTGCAAAAAAATAAGCTTAGCGAGTTAAACCAAATACAATAAAGGCTGCGATAGGCAGCCTTTATTGTATTGAATTACTTTGTAATTAGAGATTGGTGACACTTAATTGAAGAGAGGGGTCGAACTCTACAACCAAGTCTTCATCTTCAACCACTTGTGGTGCCATTTCTTCTTTATCGAAACCAATATCTCCGCCATTGATGACGCCAGAATCTTTATTGATTGACTTAAAATCAAATAACGCAAAATCTGCCAGATGGCTTGGTACCACGTTTTGCATTGCTCTGAACATGGTTTCAATGCGTCCAGGGAAGCGCTTGTCCCAGTCGTTTAGCATCATTTTTACCGCTTGGCGCTGTAAGTTGGGCTGTGAGCCACAGAGATTACAAGGAATGATCGGGTAAGCGCGCATATCGGAGTACTTAATGATGTCTTTCTCACGGCAATAAGCAAGTGGACGAATCACCACATGCTCACCATTGTCAGAAACCAATTTAGGAGGCATACCTTTCATTTTACCGCCATAGAACATGTTCAGAAACAGTGTTTCTAAGATGTCATCGCGGTGGTGACCTAAAGCAATTTTAGTTGCCCCAAGCTCTTTCGCTGTACGGTATAGAATGCCACGACGTAGTCGTGAGCATAGTGCGCATGTAGTTTTACCTTCAGGAACCTTGTCCTGAACGATGGAATAGGTATCTTCTTCGATGATTTTGTACTCAACGCCCAAGCCTTCTAGATACTCAGGCAGTACGTGCTCAGGAAACCCCGGTTGTTTTTGATCGAGATTGACAGCAACCAATTCAAAAGAGATAGGTGCACTTTTTTGTAGACTCATCAAAATTTCTAACATGGTAAAGCTGTCTTTGCCACCGGATAAGCACACCATGATACGGTCGCCATCTTCAATCATGTTGAAGTCCGCAATGGCTTGACCAGTATTACGACGAATACGCTTTTGCAGCTTGTTGAAATTGTATTGTTGAGCTTTGGTCAACTCTTGAGTTTGCACTGTCATTGCTTGCTATCTTAAATCTCAAAACAAAATGAAGTGCGTATGATACGGATAAATTGAAGAGATGCCAGATTTATAGCATGAAGAGAGAAAAAATCCCTGCCATTCAGGCAGGGATAATCAAACATTCGATTTAGATTGCTGTTTGAGGATCGAGAGGGCTGACATAACCATTTGGTTTTAATGCTAAAACGTCACAATTAATTTTGTCGATAACATGTTCAGCCGTGTTGCCGATAAACACCGCCGAAAGTCCAGTTCTGCCGGTGGTGCCTAAAATCACCATTGCAGCATTCAGCTGTTTCGCGGCTTCTGGGATAACATCTTCTGGTAATCCTTGTTGAACAAGGGTCTGTTCTTCGCTTAGTCCATGCTTTTGACGCAGTGCTTTCATCGCAGTGAGGTGATGACCACGGACCGCATCCGTATAAGTGGTTGGGTCAAACTCTGGCAATTCGATTGTTATGTTAGCCGGCGTTACCGGATAAGCATTGACCAAATAAGGGTTTGCTCCAAGACGTTGGCTTAGATTCAGCAGTTGATCAACCATTCGGTCGTTTAAATCTATATGTGTGTCCACCTCTGAACCCACATGCACAGAAGCGATAATATTGGCATTGACTGGCCAATCAGCATTTTTTACTAATAGAACTGGTGTTGGACATTTACGCATTAAATGCCAGTCGGTTGGAGTAAAAATAACCGACTCCAACATGTCGTGCTTACGTGTTGCTTTGATCAGGATATCGTGTTCACCTGAAAATACCTCGCCAATGATTGCTTCATAAGGGCGGTTATGCCACACCACTTTGATTTCAAACTGAACGGATTGATCAATGTATGGTTCAGCAATAGATCGCATCCACTGCTCACGCTGATGTATGACACCCTTGCGCATTGCATCTCGTTCTTCAAAAGAAAGCATGGAGGTCATGTCGTAAGAGAAATCGTAAATTGATAAGAAGAAAGTAATATGGCTTGTCGAGGTACTTTTCTGTGCGAGTTGCACTGCACGAGCTAAAGCTGGCTGTTCATCATGATTGATATCAGCAACAACAAGAATTTTACTGTAAATGCTCATAAGAAACTCCTTGTTCAGTGAGGAGGTTTGTTAGCTTTACTCTAGCTTAGTTATGCGCAGAGTTTTAGTAAAAAGAATAGGTATTTGGAAGAAGTATGATGTAGCTCATTAAGAGCTACATCATTGAAGTTACTTAGTTTCTTTAGAAACACCAGCTAATTCCATCAATTCAGCATGATTGAGGATAGTGATATATTTACCTTTAACACTGAGGATTTCTGATTTTTGAAAGCGACCTAACAAGCGACTGATTGTTTCAACAGTCAAGCCAAGATAGTTACCAATATCACCACGAGTCATGGTTAATCGAAACTCACGAGGACTAAAACCACGCTGGGAAAAACGAGTCGAAAGGTTGTATAAGAATGCCGCGAGGCGTTCTTCAGCATTTTTCTTTGATAGCAACAGGATCATTTCCTGATCGCCTTTAATTTCGTTACTCATCAAACGCATGATTTGCTGACGAAGCTTTGGCATTTTACCAGAGAGATCATCTAAAATTTCGTATGGAATTTCACAAACCATAGAAGTTTCTAGTGCTTGAGCAAAGCTTGGGTGCAGATCTTCAGTAATGGCATCAAATCCCACCAAATCACCCGCTAAGTGGAATGCAGTGATCTGCTCATCCCCTTGTTCAGTGATAGTGTAGCTTTTAATGGTGCCAGAACGAATGGCATAGAGAGAGCGTAGCTCATCACCAGCTTTGAACAGCTCCTGACCTTTCTGAATCGGTTTTTTACGCTCGATGATCTGGTCAAGCTGATCAAGCTCAGACTCATTCAAGGTAAAAGGGATACACAGTTGGCTAATACTGCAATCTTGACAGTGAATAGCACAACCACCCGATTGAATGCGCTTCGCAGCAGGCTTTTCGGAAATCATAACAACCTTTCACTAATTGATGTACGTCAATATTTTAGCATCGCTTAACCCTAAAGGGTAGTTAAAATAAATCAGCAATAACTAAACCATCAACTGAGATTAACCATAAGCTTTATGGCGTCATAAGCTGTGTATACACCATAGGCAATTAACAATAACGCTGCACATTGGCGGAAAAAAATTGAATTTTGCCAATGTATTAACTTATTTGCTCCCCAACCACTTACCAACATAGCGGGTAGGGTTCCTAGACCAAAAGCCAGCATGATCAATGCACCTTGAGAGAAACCTCCAGCTACTGCTGACCAAGTCAGCATGGAGTAAACCAATCCACAAGGAAGCCAGCCCCAAATCAATCCAAAAGGCAAAGCATGCCACTGCTTTTTCAGTGGTAAAAGTGATTTGCCTAGCGGGGAAATCAATGGCCATAGCTTCTGGCCGATTTTTTCAAGGCGAAGTAAGCCAAACCACCAACGGCCTATATAGAGGCCTAACACAATCATTAACATAGCCGCAATGATTCTGAGCCATACTAATGCTGACTGAAGATCGATCAAACTAGTAATAGAAGAGGTAATTCCCCCTACAATTCCGCCAATCAGTGCATAACTGAGTAACCGACCCAAATTGTAGTAGAGCAATAAAACAGGAGAGCTTTTAGGTTGATTGAGGGTTAATAGGGTACTTATACCACCGCACATTCCAAGGCAATGGCCAGCACCGAGTAACCCTACAATCCAAGCACCCAAGTAATCAGGGCTCACTGCTTATCCTTATTCTGCTTTTCATCGTCTTCAAACAAAATATTATGTCCTTGCCGTTCAAGATCTTCGAATTGCTCACTTTTCACTGCCCAGAGGAAAATTCCGACTGCGACACAAACCAGCACGATGGCAATGGGAATGAGCAAATATAAGCTTTCCATATCTATCTCCCTTGCTTCTTAAGCAAACGAAGTGAATTGGTGACGACAATTATCGAACTTCCGGACATTCCTACAACTGCAATATAAGGCGCCACTAATCCAGCAACAGCGAGAGGCAAAATCAGCAAGTTATAACCTAATGACCAAGCAAGGTTTTCGCGAATGATTTTACGCGTTTTGATGGCTAATGTTCTGGCTTCAAGTAATTTGTCTAAACGGTCGCCAATCAGCACCATATCGGCAGAAGCTTTTGCGACATCAGTACCACCACCCATGGCTACCGAGATATGTGCACC
>JBOFIW010000538.1:0-1562 GCA_051650365.1 Vibrio sp.
CGCTATGGTGCAGATCGCAACGAAACCACTTTCCTACATCAAAAACCCTTACTTAGTTTTAGCTATGGCCTATATCACTGGGCAGTTGATCAACATCTTCATTCCTAGTGCGACAGGGCTATCGTTACTCCTTTTGGTAGCTATGTACCCAGTATTGGTTGGGGTAGGGTGCAACCCAGCAGCAGCGGCAGCAGTGGTTGCCACCACTGGCTGTTTGGATTTAGGTCCAGCATCTTCAGCGGCGAACAAAGCGGCAGAAGTCTCTGGAATTGATGTGGCAACCTATTTTGTTAGCTATCAATTGCAGGTTTCTATCGCTGCTATGGTGGTGATTGCGAGCCTACATTTTGTTTGCCAACGCTATTTTGATCGTAAGGATGCAGAAAAAGGCATCCAGAGTGAATTCAATATTCAAGAAAAAGAGCAACGCGCTGTGCCTAAGTGGTTTGCCATCTTCCCCGTATTACCTCTGATGCTGCTCCTGACTTTTAGCCAATTTGGTATTGATACGATCACCATGAATGTGGTGACAGCAATGTTCATCGCACTGTTTGTCTCTATGCTGTTTGATTACCTTTTGACGCGTGATGGTAAAACGGTTGCCGCTTCCTTGCGTGTCTATCTCGATGGTATGGGTGGCGTGTTTGCGAGTGTGGTGAGCTTGATCATCGCGGCGCAAGTGTTTGTTACTGGCTTAGAAACTATCGGCTTTATCAGCCTACTATTGGATTCAGCATCAAGTTTAGGCTTTGGTTATATCGCTATGGTTCTGGTACTGGTATCCATTATTGTGCTGGTGACTTTGCTTTCTGGCTCTGGCAACGCTTCTTTCTTTAGCTTCTCTAACCTTGCTCCAGAAGTGGCTTCCCAAGTCGGCGCTCCGATAGCGGCGGTGGCAATGCCAATGCAACTTGCGTCAGGCTTAATGCGCTCAGCATCACCGGTTGCCGGGGTCATTATCGCGTGTGCGGCAGTGGCCAATGTGTCACCGATTGAACTTGCCAAGCGTACTGTTATTCCGATGTTAGGTGGACTGGTCACGGTTCTTCTGGCGTCACAACTGTTTATTTAGGAGGCGATCATGAATATTGTTGAACGATTTATTGGTTATACCGAAATCAATACCACAACAGATCGACTCAAAGGGGCGCAAGGAGTGATGCCGTCATCACCCGGGCAAAGGGTGTTAGCACAACAATTGGCACGTGAATTAGAACAACTGGGCTTGGTGGATGTGCAGGTTGCCGATACGGCAATTGTTACCGCAACACTACCAGCCAATATTGAATATGAAGCCCCTACGGTTGCCTTCTTCGCCCATTTAGATACGAGTGCAGAGCAATCCAACGATACGCGGGCACAGATTAAGCGGCATGATCAGGACGCGATCTGCCTGAATGAAGAGCTGGGCATTTACCTGCGCGAGAGTGAATTTCCTGACTTGGCCGCATACCGAGGCCAAGACATTCTGGTAACGGA
This sequence comes from Vibrio sp., assembly GCA_051650365.1. Classification (GTDB taxonomy): domain Bacteria; phylum Pseudomonadota; class Gammaproteobacteria; order Enterobacterales; family Vibrionaceae; genus Vibrio. The sequence continues at coordinate 1,480 of JBOFIW010000538.1, forward strand.
TGGAACGAGCTTGTTGGGTGCGGATGATAAAGCAGCAATCGCCGCGATTATGGATGCACTACAGTATTTTCAAGCGCATCCAG
>JBOFIW010000539.1:0-3202 GCA_051650365.1 Vibrio sp.
ATTTGGTAAGAAACGCTTGAGATTTAAGGCTGAACCACTTATAGATGGAGCCAGTGATTTGACATTGGATCTACACGGAGAGTATGAGAAATGAGAGTAGGTTTAGTAGGTTGGCGTGGCATGGTGGGCTCTGTCCTAATGCAACGTATGGTAGAAGAGCGTGATTTTGATCTGATTGAGCCAGTTTTCTTCAGTACATCGCAGATTGGTGTTCCTGCTCCTAACTTTGGTAAGGATGCAGGTATGCTACAAGATGCGTTTGATATTGAAAGTCTCAAGCAGCTCGATGCAGTGATCACCTGTCAAGGTGGTAGCTATACCGAAAAGGTTTACCCAGCATTACGTCAATCGGGTTGGAAAGGATATTGGATTGATGCCGCTTCAACTTTGCGTATGGATAAAGATGCCATCATTACCCTTGATCCGGTTAACCTAAAACAAATTTTGCACGGTATTCACCACGGAACCAAAACCTTTGTGGGTGGTAACTGTACCGTGAGCCTGATGCTGATGGCATTAGGTGGTCTCTATGAGCGTGGTCTGGTGGAGTGGATGAGTGCAATGACTTATCAAGCTGCATCAGGTGCTGGCGCACAAAATATGCGTGAGTTGATTTCGCAAATGGGTGTAATCAATGATGCAGTGAGTTCTGAGTTGGCAAACCCATCAAGCTCAATTTTAGACATTGATAAAAAAGTGGCAGAAACCATGCGTTCTGGCACTTTCCCAACCGACAACTTTGGCGTGCCTCTTGCGGGGTCACTGATCCCTTGGATCGATGTGAAGCGTGATAATGGACAAAGTAAAGAAGAGTGGAAAGCTGGCGTAGAAGCCAATAAGATTCTTGGTTTGCAAGATTCTCCAGTTCCGATTGATGGTACTTGCGTACGTATCGGTGCAATGCGTTGCCACTCTCAAGCTCTGACCATCAAGCTGAAACAGAACATTCCACTGGATGAAATCGAAGAGATGATTGCCACTCATAATGATTGGGTGAAAGTAATCCCGAATGAGCGTGACATTACCGCGCGTGAGCTGACGCCTGCGAAAGTGACAGGTACACTGTCTGTTCCTGTTGGCCGCTTACGTAAGATGGCGATGGGGGATGATTTCCTCAATGCCTTCACAGTGGGTGATCAATTGCTGTGGGGGGCTGCTGAGCCATTGCGTCGCACTCTACGTATCATCTTGGCTGAGAAGTAATTTGAATTAATCTCTAATTGTTACCAGCACTAAAATGATGAAAGCGCCGATCGGCGCTTTTTTTATCTTAGTAATCGCTATCACTGTTGATTATTGGAATGAGGGTTTGTAACCGGAACTACACGTTTATCAGGGTCGGCTAATTCACTGCCACAGTGCTTACAAAATAGAGCATCAGGTTCATGACCGGATAGCGCACAATTGGGGCATTTTACTAACATTCGGTGACTGTGCATCTCGTTATTTAGCTCGGCGGTGATAATGCCAGTTGGAACGGCAAGAATCGAATAACCCAATAGCATAGTTATAGACGCGATGGTTTGGCCTAAAGGGGTCCTAGGCACTAAGTCGCCATAACCCACTGTGGTAATGGTGACAATTGCCCAATAAATACTGGTAGGAATACTGGTAAAGCCATTTTGTGGTCCTTCAATCACGTAAATCAATGCGCCAAAAATTGTTACTAAGATAGCTACTGTACTGAAAAATATAAAAATTTTCCTCCTAGCTGCCAGTAGTGAACGAAGTAGAAGATTTGAATCTTGTAGATAACGAACGAGCTTGAGGACTCGGAAAATACGCATGATCCGCAATAAACGAATCACTCCCATAATACTTGCCGAGGGAAAGATAAAACTCAGATAAGTGGGCAAAATAGCCAGCAGGTCTACAACACCATAGAAACTGCGTGCGTAAGCACTGGGCTTGGGTGAGCAATAGAGTCGTAAAGCGTATTCAAGGGTAAATAAGGCTGTGAAGAGATATTCAGCAATACGCAGTGAAGATTGCCATTCACTCATCGAGGGGAGTGACTCTAACACCAGTAATACAAGTGAAGAGAGAATGGCGCTGATTAGGCAGAGATCAAACAGCTTACCCGCAGGGGTGTGAGTGCCGAAGATGATCACATAAAGACGATGTTTTAAATGAGCTTGTTTAGGCATGATATTGCGACGTCAAAGATACATTGCAATATCATAACGGTGTTACTCGCGTTAGGCTAATCCGGGGAAGAGGCTTCTTAGGCCATTCGCAATAAACTCAATCCCCAATGCTCCCAAGATCAGTCCCATGATACGGGTGATCACGTTAATGCCCGTTTGTCCTAGTAAACGCACAATATAAGGCGCAGAACGGAACAGTAGCCAAGAACAGAAGCTGAAAGCAACAACGGTCAGAATGATCCCCAATGTATCAAACATATTTGGATAACGCGCACCATAAACGATGGTGGAACTGATAGCACCAGGGCCCGCCATCAGTGGCATTGCCAACGGAACAACAGCAATTTGTTCTCGGCTGATGTATTCCGATTTTTCCTGCTTGTTTTGCTTATCTTCACCGAGCTTACCGCTCATCATTGAAAAAGCGATGCTTAGTAGTAGCAAACCACCTGCAACACGGAAAGAGTCAAGAGAAATGCTAAACAGATCCAACAACATTTGGCCTGCCAGTAACGCAATGATCAAAATAATGGCCACAGCAATATTAGCAGTAGCTGCTGTTTTATTTTTCTCTTCTGGAGTCATATGACCGGTCAGAGAAACGAAGACCGGCATAATACCTACGGGGTTTACCGCTGCTACTAGGCCGAGGAAGAATTGAAGAAAAATAGCAATTTCAAAGCTCTGCATGATGAAATCTCATAACCATCATAGGGATAAAAAGAAGCGTGCGTAATGTAAGCCAAAGATAGCAAAAGCGCGAATGAAAAAAATTGGGTCGCCGCAGATTATTGTGTGAGAAAAACTAATTCATGAAGAAGTATGAAACAGCCAAGTGTTATTTTTGTATCAAGCATGTGTTTTTATGGTTTCTGTCGTTAACATTTACGCATTTATTGTAAAAATCCAAATTGGTTCTGGTGGTTACAAGCATTATCTATATACTCCTAGTAGCACGTAAAGGCTGCGTGGAGGTGGTGTTAGTGTATAAAAATGAAACTTTTTTACATAGTGTTGTAATTTTTTTAGTTTATAAAGTTTAAGTGTGGTTTTTT
>JBOFIW010000540.1:0-2668 GCA_051650365.1 Vibrio sp.
CGTTTGGCCAAGCGCCAATGCAGTGATGAGCAAGTTACGCACTACTGGTCAGCCACCAGCAACGGTGAGCGCCCTTATTTCCACGCATCCGATGCTGGCTTACCGGTTATCGCTTTATGTGAATACCTCAATATCGAAACCGATACTGCGTACTACGCCCAACTCCAGAGAGTGGTCGAGCAAGCCTGCCAATTCGAACTAGCGATAACTCAACAAGTCACTAACCCGTTTGGGTATCCACGTCAGTACGTCAAAGGGATGGAAAGCGCAAAACGCACCAGTTTCTTTATCGCCCAAGACAACGAAAGTGGTTACTGGTGGCAAGGTGAAAATGCGCGCTTGGCATCACTCGCTAGTATGGCTTATCTCGCTCAGCCTCATCTGGGTGCTCAGACAGCCAAATCTCTACAACGTTGGGCACAGAATGCCTTGAACTGGATCGTTGGTCTCAATCCGTACGACATGTGCATGCTCGATGGCCATGGTCACAACAACCCAGACTATCTCCCTCATTTGGGCTTTTTCAATGCCAAAGGTGGTGTTTGTAACGGTATAACCGCAGGGTTTGATGATGCTCATGACATTGCTTTTAATCCTGACGGCCAAAGGGAGGACATGCTGCAAAACTGGCGTTGGGGTGAACAGTGGATCCCGCATGGTGCTTGGTATCTGTTGGCAATTATTAGCCAATTCGATCACTTTACCGCACACGGGGAGGAAAACTGATGAATTACTACGTAGGCATTGATGGCGGTGGCACCTCTTGTCGTGCTCGTATTCGTAATCAGCAAGGTGAATGGATTGGTGAAGCCAAAAGTGGCAGCGCCAACATTATGCTCGGTGCCGATGTGGCACTGCATTCTGTGATTAATGCAATTACCCAAGCAGCAGAGCAAGGTGGATTATCAGCAGACGATTTCACTCATATGCATGTTGGCCTAGCGTTAGCGGGAGCTGAACAAAAAGAGGCGTGGTATGCGTTTATGCAACAACCTCATCCTTTCGCCTCAATAACACTCAACACCGATGCTTATGGTGCTTGCCTTGGTGCACACCTTGGTGAAGAAGGCGCGATCATGATCGCCGGAACCGGATCGTGTGGCATTTTGCTAAAAGGTGGAAAACAGTACGTGGTTGGTGGTCGTGAGTTTCCAATCTCCGATCAAGGCAGCGGCGCAGTGATGGGCTTACGCCTGATTCAACAAGTGCTCCTCGCACAAGATGGCATTCGTTCCCATACCCCATTGTGTGACATCGTGATGCGCCATTTTCAATATGATATTGATGCCATTGTTGCTTGGTCTAAAACCGCCCTGCCTCGTGATTATGGTCAGTTTTCACCTCAGATTTTCAGCCATGCGTACTCAGGTGACTTACTTGCCATCGAATTACTGAAACAAACTGCGGCTGATATAGAGATGTTCCTGATTGCTTTACACCACAAAGGCGCAGAACGCATCTGTTTGATGGGCAGCATTGCTGAGCGCATCCTAGATTGGCTCTCTCCACCTGTACAGCAGTGGATTGTCAAACCGCAATCGGATGCTATCGAAGGCGCATTAATGTTCGCCGGTAAACCTGAGCACAACCTGTATTAAGGATGGTTTATGAGTTATCGAATTGAATTTGCGGTGCTCTCGGAACAAAAACCGGATTGCCGTTTTGGTTTAACCCTGCACAATTTGAGCGATCAAGATCTACATGACTGGTCGCTGTATTTCGTGATTGATCGTTACATTCAACCGCTGAGTGTCACCAACGGCCAACTGACCCAAGTGGGCAGCTTATGTTCGATTGTTCCAACTGAAAAAGTGCTGCCAGCCAATGGCCACTTTTATTGTGAATTCATCATCAAAACTGCGCCTTACCATTTCTATACCGATGGGGTAAAACACGCTTTTGTCCAACTCAATGATAAACAGCCAGCCGAACGTATTAACGTTGCGGTCAACCCAATCGTTCTTGCTTCCCCATTCCGCGAACGCAGTCAGATCCCAGAAGTTGAAGCCGCTGAGCTGTGCGTGATCCCCAAACCCAATTCACTACAGCGCTTCAATGGTGAGTTTGTGGTCAGCAGTTCAAGCCAAATCTCTTTGCAATCCGACTTAGCCGAGCGCGCCGCTCGTTGGTTAGAGCAAGAATTACATACACTGCATGCGTTCAAACTCAGCACGGTTGGCCATAGCGATATTGTTTATCGCAAAAAACCAACTCTGGATGAGGGGCATTATCAGCTGATCATTGATACCAGTGGGATCAAAATTGAGGCTGGTAGCCATAGCGGCTTTATGCACGCCAGCGCAACTTTGCTGCAACTAGCACATACGCATCAGGGTTCATTACACTTCCCTCTGGTAAAAATTGTCGATGCACCACGCTTTAAGTATCGCGGCATGATGCTCGATTGCGCTCGCCATTTTCACTCAATTGAACAGGTCAAACGAGTAATCAACCAATTAGCGCATTACAAATTTAACGTATTCCATTGGCATCTGACCGATGATGAAGGCTGGCGAATTGAGATTAAACGCCTACCACAACTGACTGAAATTGGTGCATGGCGTGGCATGGATGAAGTGCTTGAGCCGCAATACAGTTTACTGACCGAGCGACATGGCGGTTTCTATACCCAAGATGAGATCCGTGCAGTGATTGAGTACGCTAGCGA
>JBOFIW010000541.1:0-4154 GCA_051650365.1 Vibrio sp.
ATTTGCCACGGTGACATCGGTGTTTGATTGGGGCTAAATAAGGTCACTGGACAGTTACCGATAATATTCCAACCGCCTGGTGAGGCATTGGGGTAAATGGCGGTCTGATTCTCGGCAATACCCACACTGCCTTTCGGTAACATCAAACGTGGCGTGGCGCGTCTAGGTCGGCGTAGCGGTTCAGCGATTTCAGTCATAAAGGCAAACCCCGGCGCAAAACCAATCGCGCATACGGTGTAAGTCACAGAAGTATGTAATTGAATCACCTCTTGTAACGAAAGCCCTTGTTCTTGATAGCAAATGAGATCTGGCCCAACATCGGGATGGTAGTAAACGGGCAACTCAATGATATTTGTGTTGGTTTGATTCGCCTGACGAGGTTGATTTAACAGCAAAGTCAGCTGAATAATCAGTTCATGTTGTGCTAAACGATAGGGAAGGTAGTCAATTAGCAAAGTGGTGTAGGATGGTGTGACATTCATCAATCCATGTGAAAAATTCAGCATGACATCTTGAGCACATGCGCCGATATGAATCGCTAAAGTTGCACTGGCTGGGTGTTGAAAGCGCACCAGTAAACTGCCTTCGGCAACCGGCTCAATCTGAAAAGGGATCGGCATATTTTACTCAGCCAACGTAGCACGAATTTTGGCGATTAAGGCAACGGCATTTGGGTTATCCCCATGTACACATAGGGTATCGGCTTCAATGGGGATCACAAAACCATCTGAACTGGCAACTTTACCATAGCGAGCAATTTGTCGCACTTGGCTCAAAATATCTTCATCCGTGGTAAGAACGGCATTTGGTTGTGAACGTGGCGTCAGAGCTCCATTAGCAAGATAAGTGCGATCAGCAAAGGCTTCAAACAGCAACGGTACATCAAAGCGATCAGCAATATCGAGATAGTCTTGGTTGTTGGCAGAAGCAAGTACCATCAAAGGCAAATTAAAGCAGGAAACAGCATCGACCACGGCACGAAAAATACTGAGGTCACTCATCATATCGTTATACAGAGCACCATGAGGTTTTACATAACTCAGCTGTCCATTCTTACTTTCACACATCGCTTTTAAAGCACCAACTTGGTAAATGATGATTTCAGAGATTTCTTGTTCATTCATGGCAAGAGATCGGCGACCAAAGCCTTGTAAGTCAGGATAACTGGGGTGAGCGCCAATCATCACTTGGTGTTCGAGTGCCAGATCGATGGTGCGACTCATGACATGAGGATCCGAGGCGTGGAAACCGCAAGCGATATTCGCCATGTCAATCCAAGGCATCACTTCTTCATCGGCTCCCATGGTCCAAATCCCGAAGCTTTCTCCCATATCACAATTGAGTTGGATCGTCCGTTTGCTCACTGTTTGCATCCTTTTATCTTTACTATGCATTAAAGTAGCGAAAAAGCAGAAACTCGTCAGCCGAATTTGTGTTCGATTGACTAAATTTGCGTGCCTGAATGTCATCCAGCGAGAACGAAAAATGGCATTCGTTTCTTTTTTGAGCAATGAGCGGTGGCATTGCTCGATTTATTTCTAAATGAAGCTATGTTTTGAGAAGTAAAAATTAGCGTCTCAGATCCGATGCAATTTATTAAGGTATAGTGTGGGCTGTTTTATAAATCCAGAGGCATCAATGCTTTGGCTAAGCGCAAAATGCCGTTACAATCACCGAAAAATGAGGGAGGTTAGTCATGAAAGTATTAGTAACGGGTGGTATGGGCTATATCGGCAGTCACACTTGTATTCAGATGATCCACGCAGGCATGACCCCTGTGATTCTCGATAATCTCTATAACAGCAAGTCGACAGTGCTGGAACGAATTGAAAAAGTGGCTGGTGTTCGCCCTCTGTTTGTGCAAGGCGATATTCGTGATCAAGCCTTGTTGGTTGAGCTGATGAAGCAGCATCACATTGAAGCGGTGGTGCATTTTGCTGGCTTAAAAGCCGTGGGTGAATCCGTGCAAAAACCGCTGGAGTATTATGACAACAACGTCAACGGTACTTTAGTGCTGGTGGCCGCTATGCGTGAAGCAGGTGTCAAATCGTTGGTGTTCAGTTCATCAGCCACTGTGTATGGCGATCCTGCATCGGTGCCGATTACTGAATCCTTTCCAACCAGTGCGACCAACCCATACGGCCGCAGCAAGTTGATGGTCGAAGAGTGTTTAACCGATTTTCAAAAAGCCAATCCTGATTGGAGCATTACGTTACTGCGTTACTTTAACCCTGTGGGCTCTCATCCATCCGGTGAACTTGGCGAAGATCCACAAGGCATCCCAAATAATCTGATGCCATTTGTCTCGCAAGTGGCGGTAGGGCGTCGTGAGTTTCTGTCTGTGTTTGGAAATGATTATCCAACCAAAGATGGCACGGGTGTGCGTGATTATATCCATGTGATGGATCTGGCGGATGGTCATATCGCTGCGTTGGAAAAGGTAGGTTCACAAGCAGGTTTGCATATTTACAACCTAGGTACAGGTAATGGTTACAGCGTTTTAGAAATGGTAAAAGCCTTTGAAGCAGCTTCTGGCTGTGAAGTGCCTTACCGTATTGTGGAACGTCGTCCGGGGGATATTGCCGAGTGTTGGGCCGACCCAAGCAAAGCTGCACAAGATCTTGGCTGGAAAGCCACTCGTACTCTCGATGAGATGACTCAAGATACTTGGCGTTGGCAGTCCAATAACCCACAAGGTTATCCGGAAGCGTAAACACCCATAATGTGCATTAGCATCATGGTTTGATACAACAACGCCCATCGAATTGATGGGCGTTGTTGTATCGAGTTACAGGTTGTGGATTACTGGTTTTGCTTAGCCCAGAGCAGGTAGCACACCAAGCGTAATAAAAATTTGTGCCCCAATGATCAAAAATCCAATCAATCCCGTCACTGTGAGTGCAATATTGCCCCCCATCACTTGGTAATGTTGGTTGGTGGCTTGAGTACGTACTTTAACTACCATCACCAGTGGTAAAAAGATGGCCAGAATCGCGAGGGCAATCGCCGCGTAACCCAGCGCCATAATAAAACCCTGTGGGTAGAACAGCGCAAAAATCAGCGGTGGTAAAAAGGTCACTACAGAAGCCAGTGGGCGGTTCATTTTGCCTTGCTTGTTACGTAGAGAATCACCCATAAATTCAAACAAACCTAAGCTTACGCCTAAAAAGGAAGTCAGCAGAGCCAGATCTGCGAACACGCCAATAATATTACTTAGGTTGGACTGATGAACCGTGGTCGATAGCACACCGATCAGCGCGGTTAAACCCATGTTATCGAGTAGGGCTGATTGGCTTACTACACCAAGAGTCACCAGTTGCCAGAAAATGTAGATCACGAGTGGAATCGCAGAACCAATGAGAATGGCTTTGCGCAGGGCAGGGGTATCGCCATCTAAGTAATTCACAATGGCAGGAATACTGCCGTGGAAACCAAACGAGGTAAAAATAACTGGAATTGCCGCAACCACTAAGCCTTGTTCAATCGGCATACTCAGCAGGTAAGAGTGGGAAACATTAGGCGCAAGGAAGAACAGCACAGCCACCATCGCGATCATTTTCCCTGCAAACAAAACGCGGTTTACGCGATCCACGGTGCCAGTACCAATGGTAACGACTAAGGCGACAATCAGGGTAAACAGCAGAGTACCGCTAGAGCTTTCTACAGCAACGCCAGTGAAATCAGAAATGCGTTGGGTAAATTGCGCACCACCACCCGCAATGTAGGCCGCACATAATGAGTAAAACAGGAATAACATGGCAAAGGTGGCAACCCACTTGCCCTTATCACCTAAGATTTGTTTAGCAAGTGTGTGCAGTGTAGCTTCTTTCTCTGCGTATTGGTGAATTTCCACCATCAGCAGTGCGGTAAATGCCATCAGCATCCACAAGCCCAGCATAATGATTAATGATGTAGAGAAACCGATACCGGCGGAAGCTAGAGGCAGAGCTAGCATTCCTGCACCAATCGTGGTGCCCGCGATAATCAAAGTACTGCCTAAAAGCTTTGATTGTGCCATTGTGTAAACTCTTTTGTACGTTATGTGATGTTGCATTTGGTGTTTTGTGCGAAATTTAATCAGCAATTAATCTTGTTTCGCTAGATTCTGGCTATTTTGTAGAACGTTTCGATTTGCGTCAATCTGTTTGTAAAAA
>JBOFIW010000542.1:0-2626 GCA_051650365.1 Vibrio sp.
CACTCATCATTGGAAAATGCAGCAACATTTGATCCACTTCGCTATCGCAATTACCACGTACAGCAATAATCTGCTCAGCAAATCGGTTGAGCCGTTCCGCAACCGCTACTGGGTTGTACCCTTCAGGAATGGGATTTCGCGGTCCGTGGTTTAACACATCACCCAGTAACACCAAGAATTGAGCACCAGAGGCTTCAAATAGCGCCAGTGCTTGTTCTGTTGCTGGTAAAGATCCGTGCAGATCGGAGATAAAAAACAGTTTCATGGTGAGCCTCACAATAATTACTGAGTAATTGTAAGGTTTTCACTCATGTGATGCACTGGTTGAAATACAACATAGTCAGGCCATATTCTCCAAAGACATTCATAATGTGGGCCAAAATTTATTATCCGGATCAAATTCACGCTCAAATGTCCAAGCGCTTCAAATCAGCACTGCGGAAGATTAACATGCAGCGTAAATGTCAAAATTAATGGCTAAACTATTTAATATCATGAGGATTTGCCCTAATAAGTCTGTGGCTACAATATCTCCTCACCGATATAGTCAAAACGAAGCGAAAACATTAAGCAAATTAAAGTAGCAAGTAGCGCTGAGCACGCTCAACCACTCGTAAAGGAGCAACTATGAGAATTTTGATCACCGGAGGAACCGGGTTCATCGGCTTTGAGTTGATAAAATTACTCAGCACCCATGAGTTGGTTTTACTGACTCGTAACACCTCCAAGGCTATCCAGCGCTTCACTCATATGCCAAGTCAAAATCTACAGTTCATTGGCTCATTGGATGAATTACCTGATTTCAATAACATTGATGCCATCATCAATCTTGCTGGTGAACCGATTGCTGATAAACGTTGGAGTCCGCGCCAGAAACAGCGTATTACCCATAGTCGCTTAGACATTACTCAACAGATTGTAGAAAAAATTCACGCTAGCGCTTACCCACCTAGTGTGCTTTTGAGTGGTTCTGCCGTGGGTTTTTATGGCGATCAACAAGCACACGCTTTTGACGAAAATTTACAGGTCAAAAGTACCCATTTTTCTCACCAAGTGTGTCGAGATTGGGAACAATGTGCTCTGAAAGCACAATCTGAGCAGACAAGAGTGTGTTTGTTACGTACGGGAATCGTATTAGCGCCAGAAGGCGGCGCACTCAAGAAAATGCTGCCACCATATCGACTTGGATTGGGTGGCCCCATAGGGGATGGCCAGCAATATATGCCGTGGATTCATATGCAAGATATGGTTCGAGCAATTGTATTTTTGCTCGAAATCGAGCATGCACAAGGGGTATATAATCTATGTGCTCCACATCCAGTGACTAACTCCGAATTTAGCCTTATGCTCGCTACAACGTTGAAACGGCCACATTTTTTAAAAACGCCACAGTGGCTCATAAAGCTACTAATGGGAGAAGCCTCTGAGCTGCTACTCGATAGCATACGAGCCAAACCAAAAAAACTCACCGACCTGGGCTTCCAATTTCATTTTTCGCGAATTGACCGCGCATTCAACCAACTACTGAATTCGGCAGCATAAATGCTTGTCTCACCCAAGTGCCCATCGAAAAATCACATGGCTAGGTAGAGGATAACAATGACAAAATCAATTTTAATCACTGGTTGCTCAACGGGAATTGGTTATATGGCAGCCAAGCAATTACATCTGCGGGGCTATCATGTTATCGCCTCCTGTCGTGCAGTGAAGGATGTAGAGCGCCTAAAACAAGAAGGGCTAACTTGCATTCAATTGGATCTGGCTTATGAAAACAGTATTGACCTTGCGGTAGAACAAGCTCTGGATCTTTCCAACCATCAGCTTTTCGCTCTCTTTAATAATGGGGCATTTGGTCAGCCTGGTGCATTAGAGGATCTTTCTGTACAAGCAATACGAGAGCAGTTTGAAAGTAATTTTTTTGGTTGGCACCACCTAACGACACGCATATTACCCCACTTTCGTCGACAAGGTTATGGTCGAATTATTCAAAACAGCTCAGTTCTCGGCTTTGCAGCCATGAAATACCGAGGCGCTTACAACGCCTCAAAATTTGCCATTGAAGGATGGACAGACACCCTAAGGCTAGAATTACAAGGCACTGATATTCATATAAGTTTATTAGAGCCGGGGCCTATAGAAACACAATTTCGCGCCAATGCATTACACGCATTCAAACACTGGATAAACATCGACCAAAGCATCCATCACCAAGCCTATCGACAGCAGATTGAACGCTTGGGAAAAGCTCACTCTAATAACCGTTTTGTGCTTCCACCAGAAGCTTGCTTGCCCCCACTTTGCCACGCACTGGAGTCATCTAGGCCAAAGATTCGTTATCGAATCACGACTCCGACGAAAATTTTTGCTTTTCTAAAACGGCTATTGCCTACTCGCTGGCTAGATAAACTGTTATTTAAAGCCGCATAATTTATTTAATTGTCATTATTTGGTAACAATTGTTCGGCAAACTTTATAGTGCGCAGTGGCCCCCCCCCTAAACCACGCGCACTAAAACATCAAATCTTCTCAAGCGTTGCATGTGGTACGATAGAAATGACATTAAACCAGTGGAATTGGATCGGTGTCGGTGTTGCGCTGACCTTATTTATACTGCTTTAAACACCTT
>JBOFIW010000543.1:0-1074 GCA_051650365.1 Vibrio sp.
ACGGCGTTCCCAGCTAAAAGCGATTACCTGTCGTTTCTTTCGGTGCGCCGTACCGCAGACATCATCGAGGAGAGCATCGAAGACGTCACTCGTCAGTTCCTGGACTTTCCGATGTTCACCAGTCCCACCGATATTGCCAACACCACGTGTGGCCGCGTGAAAGATACGGTGAACGACTATCTGCGTTCGAAAGAAGGTACTGCGTTGGTGTACAGCAGCGTGTCGATTGATGCCGGTGATAACCCGCTCACCAATCTGATGCTCGGCAAAATTAAGTACCGTTATCGAATGACGCCGCCTGTACCCATGCAGAGCGTCGAGTTTGTGGCTGAAATTTACGTTGAAGGTCTGGAAAGCGCCTTTAGCAAACTGATTGCGTGAGGTAAGTCATGGCAGAGAAAAGTGTAGTCTGGCGTGACCAGATGACGTTCATCAATGAGACCCAATACGTGGGACGAGTGAAAAGTGCCAGTGCCGATTTGCAGCGCAAGATGGCGACCGTGGGCGGCTTAGGTGGTCTGGGGGATGTGGAAGTACCCACAGGCAAATACGAAGCGCCAACGGCAACCATTGAGTTTCAGTCGGTCGCGTTAGGCGATGTGGCTCAACTGACCAATAACGACGGTTGGATAAAGCTGCGCATGACGGGCCAAGTGCGAATGCTGGACTCACAAACCGGCACCAAAATCATTGATGCCGGTATCACTCGTATTCATGGCTATGTGAAGAATCCGCCCGTGCCTGGATACAACGATGATGGCTCACCGTACACCGCCAACATTGCTGTGCACTTTATTGAGATCAGCAATACCTCGGGGCGTGTGTTCATGCTCGACATGCAAACGGGTGCGAAATACCCACCAGATGACCCAGGTCAGTTTGGTGTCACGGTCACGCTGTAAGGAGCGGTTATGCGAATTCGTAAGTTAGAGATAGTGGCTGATGGCATTCAAAAGAATGGTCAGCCTGTCACTAAAGCGCAGTTGGAATCGGTGGTTCGCAACTACAAACCGGACGCTCGTCCACCCGTGACCCCTGGTCACCCAACCAAAGGCAGCGACAAGATTGCCGCGT
>JBOFIW010000544.1:0-1968 GCA_051650365.1 Vibrio sp.
AGAAACCTTAGTTATCACCAGCCAACAAAACCAACTACCAGAAGTCGCTACAGCCACTCGCACCGCAACACCGGCGAAACTGGTACCGCAAACCATTGAATCGCTTTCAGCGGAAGAATTAACCGCTTTTGGCGCACCCAACCTGAGTGAAGCCTTAGTTGGGGTACCGGGCGTTAACGCCAGCGGCGATACCCGTTTTGATGGTGTCACCATTCGTGGCTTTTCTGCCAATAACGATTTTTACCTCGATGGTTTTCGTGATGACATGCAATACACCCGTGATCTCGGCAATATCGATCGTGTCGAGGTGCTCAAAGGCCCTGCTGCGGTTCTGTATGGCCGTGGCAGTACAGGCGGAATCATCAACCGCGTCAGCAAAGTACCGCACGCAGGTGATGCCGCGAGCGTTTCCGCACGAATTGGCAGCCATGATTACCAACGCCTGGCCGCCGATCTCAACGGTGAAATCAATCAGCAAGTGCAAGTTCGCCTGAATATCGCTCAAGAGGATTACGGCAGTTTCCGTCAAGGTGTTGAAGGCAAACGCACTTTGCTTGCCCCTTCTCTCAACTGGGACATCAATGATGACTTGAGCTGGCTTATCCAGTATGAACAGCATTCCCATCACCGCGTACCAGATCGTGGTATTCCTGCGGTGAACGGCTACCCCGCCGATGTTCCGGCGAGCAGCGTTTACAGCGATACCAGCCGTGACTTTATTGATGACGATGTGGCCACTACGCGCTCACGCATTACTTGGGCGTTTTACCCAGAATGGCAACTGCGCCAACAACTGAGCTACACCAAGCTCGATAGCCAGTTTGATAACACTTACGTGACGAACGTCAGTGGTGATCAAGTAAGTCGCAGCCGTTGGCAGCAAGATCTGCAAGCCAATAACCTGATCAGCAATACCGAAACAGAAGGCACTTTCAACACAGGTCCAATTGCCCACCGAATTTTGATCGGCTTAGAGCAAGGCTGGCAAGAGCGCTCACCGAAACTGTATCGCAACGCCAACAGTATCCCGAGTGGCAATCTGTACCAACCGGAGTCACTGCCCACTTACAATGGCCCTATGTCGCTATTTAGTGATGCCAATCATAAGGTTCGTAGCTACGGTATTTATGTCCAAGATCAGCTGCAATGGGGAGATTGGATTGTGGTCGCGGGTCTGCGTCACGATGATTTCACCATCACCACTCATCGCAACGACACCAATAAAGAAGAGACGATCTCATCCAACAGTTTGAGCCCACGTTTGGGCGTGGTATGGAGCCCAGTGCAAGAACATGCGCTGTACGCCTCCTACTCACAAACCTTTACCCCAGTGGGCGGCGGTTTAATTGGGATTACGCCGGGAGACAAAAACAACCAGCTCGATCCTGAACACTCACGCCTGTATGAAACTGGGGTAAAAAGCGATTGGTTTGATGGCCGCATCTCAACCACCTTGTCCGTCTATCGCTTAGAAATGTATAACCGCCGCACGCGTGACCCGCTCGATCCAAGCCGTTATGTGCTCACTGGTTTACAACGTACCGATGGTATTGAGCTGAGCAGCCGTGCACTTCTCACCGATGAATTTTCTCTGCGTGGCGGCATGGGTCTGCAAGATGCGAAATATGTCGAAGCCGATACCAATGAACAAGGTAAACGCCCAACTAACGTATCACGCCTGAACGGCGAACTGTTTGTGGCTTACCAATCGGCAAGCGATGGCTGGTTCGGTGAAACCGGTTTTGTGGCGGTAGGTGATCGTTATGCCGATCGCGCTAACACCACCAAACTACCCGGATACGCTCGTTTTGATGCTCGTGCAGGCTACCAATGGCAGGCATGGCGTGCCCAGTTAAGCGTCGAGAACTTACTCGACAAAGCTTACTACTTGAGTGCTACCAGCAGTTCGCAAATTCAACCAGGTGCGCCACGCGAGTTTTACCTCACCGCATCTTACCAGTTCTAAAT
>JBOFIW010000545.1:0-6895 GCA_051650365.1 Vibrio sp.
TTTAAGATGTGCTTGCCAATGCCATGCTGCACGCAAGCACAATGCACATTCTCTTTTAGGCAGTAGGCGATCATCGCCCCCAATTCGCGTTTCGCTTCTTGTTGGGTCATGCCATGCATATCCAAAAATACATCGGGCACATACACGCCACGGCGTAGCCTTTTCACTTCGTACTTGGAAACATCGCTACGCGCGTAACGCGTTGGGCCTTCATCACTCAGATGGGGCATAAACTCATCGGAGAAATAGAAATCGTTGTCGGAGGCTTCACGCTCGGTACGGCGGATTTCTTTTTGCTTGGGATTTCTGTTTGGAGCGTGGAGTATGGTATCCTGACGCAACTTTTTTACGCCCTTTACTTCGTCACGAAACAGTGAGAAATCGTCTTCAAGATTATCTTTATCGCTCTTGTTATTGGTAATTCGGTGATCGTTTTTGCTCATTAGGGTGACGTGTTTTTGTTACTGTAAATGGATGACGCGGTATTGTAGCGCTTTTTGGAGGCAATTTTGGATAAGATTTTCGTTGAGGAAGCGGTTTCTGAACTGTATACCTTGCAAGACATGATTCGTTGGACTGTGAGTCGATTTAACGCTGCTAACCTATTTTATGGTCAAGGCACGGACAACGCTTGGGATGAAGCGGTACAACTCATTCTGCCAACGCTCTATCTGCCGATTGATGTGCCTCCGCATGTATTGAGTTCACGCCTGACTAGCAGCGAGCGCCTGCGTGTGGTTGAACGCGTGATCAAACGTATTAACGATCGTACGCCAGTGGCGTACCTGACCAACAAAGCGTGGTTCTGTGGTCTTGAATTCTTTGTTGACCAACGTGTTCTGGTACCGCGTTCTCCGATCGGTGAGTTGATCCAAAACCGTTTTGAACCTTGGTTGATTGAAGAGCCAACGCGCATCATGGATTTGTGTACCGGCAGCGGCTGTATTGCCATTGCTTGTGCCAATGCTTTCCCTGAAGCCGAAGTGGATGCGATTGATATCTCGGTGGATGCGCTGCAAGTGGCAGAGCAAAACATTCAAGATCATGGTCTAGAACAGCAAGTTTTCCCAATCCGTTCCGATCTGTTCCGCGATCTGCCGCAAGAGCAGTATGACCTGATTGTGACCAATCCACCTTATGTGGATCAAGAAGATATGGATAGCCTACCAAGTGAGTTCCGTCATGAACCTGAACTTGGCCTTGCAGCAGGCAGCGATGGTCTGAAACTGGCACGCCGTATTCTGGCCAATGCACCGCTCTATCTGAAAGAGAACGGGGTTCTGGTGTGTGAAGTGGGCAATTCCATGGTACACATGATGGAGCAGTATCCACACATTCCATTTACTTGGTTAGAGTTTGAAAATGGCGGCCATGGCGTATTTTTGCTGACTCGTGAGCAGCTTATCGACTGTGCTGCGGATTTCGCGCTGTACAAAGATTAATGATGATACGCTGAACTTATTCCAACGCCGACCTTTGAGTCGGCGTTTTTCATGGTGCACAGTTAGCCGAAAAAACTTGGTTAAGTTGGTGAATAACAGCATTAGCCCGTGAAAACGGTCGAATCTGGTCATTTTTAGGACTTTACATCACAAAGTATTAACGCCACTATGAAGCCACGAAGAACAGTTAATCAGTGAAACCCGAGTTTCACTGTGGATTGAGGAAGTCATGGCAGGAAACAGTATCGGACAGCATTTCCGAGTCACCACATTCGGAGAAAGTCACGGTATCGCACTGGGATGTATTGTGGATGGTTGCCCACCGGGGCTGGCTATCTGCGAAGCGGATTTACAAGTGGATCTCGACCGTCGTCGCCCTGGCACATCGCGCTATACCACTCAGCGTCGTGAGCCGGACGAAGTCAAAATTCTCTCTGGTGTGTTTGAAGGTAAAACCACAGGTACGTCGATTGGGCTTTTGATCGAAAACACCGACCAACGCTCCAAAGATTATTCAGATATCAAAGATAAGTTCCGTCCGGGACATGCGGACTACACCTATCATCAAAAATACGGCGTGCGCGATTATCGTGGTGGTGGCCGTTCATCGGCGCGTGAAACGGCCATGCGTGTCGCAGCAGGAGCGATTGCCAAAAAATACCTACAGCAAGAATTTGGCATTGAAGTGCGTGCTTACTTGTCGCAAATGGGAGATGTCGCGATTGATAAAGTGGACTGGAATGAGATTGAAAACAACGATTTCTTCTGCCCTGATGTCGATAAAGTGGCCGCCTTTGATGAGCTGATCCGTGAGCTGAAAAAAGAAGGCGATTCGATTGGCGCGAAAATCCAAGTGGTTGCTACAGGCGTTCCGGTTGGATTGGGTGAGCCAGTGTTTGATCGTCTGGATGCGGATATTGCCCATGCGTTGATGAGTATCAACGCAGTGAAAGGCGTGGAGATTGGTGATGGCTTTGATGTAGTGCGCCAAAAAGGCAGCCAACATCGTGATCCTCTCACTCCACAAGGTTTCCGTTCTAACCATGCGGGTGGCATTTTAGGTGGCATCTCTAGCGGGCAGGATATCGTAGCCAATATCGCCCTGAAGCCGACTTCCAGCATTACCGTGCCGGGCGAGACGATTGATGTCAACGGTGAGCCAACTGAGCTTATCACCAAAGGTCGCCATGACCCTTGTGTAGGCATTCGCGCAGTACCCATCGCAGAAGCCATGTTGGCAATTGTGCTGATGGATCATCTGCTGCGTCATCGTGGTCAGAACCACGGTGTTATGACGGTAACACCGAAAATCTAGTTTTATCTTTAGAGTTAACTGCTTTCGATGCAACAACGCCCTCAATTGAGGGCGTTGTCATATCTGCGACTGATCCAATGTAGATAAGTCGTGGTTAGTGAATTGAGTTTTCGGCTTCCAAATGGAAAGAGGGTAGACGCCATTTAAAACGCACAGCCGCCATACGCAGAGTGTAACCCACTACGAGAGTCACCACGGTACTCACTACATCACTCACACCGAACTCAAGTAGGGTCAGATATAGTCCAGATGCCATTAGAGCAATCGACGCGTACAACTCTTCATGCAATACCAAAGGCGGCTGACGGCAAATCAAATCGCGTAGCAAACCACCAAACACCCCCGTCACAACCGCAGAAACCAAACAGATGCCTGGGTGTAAGCCCATGCGCATTGCTACTTGCGTGCCGATGATCGAAAACACAATTAGGCCCAGTGCATCAAGACGGATAAATAAGCCTTTAAGCTTGATCACCCATTTGTATACCCAAGTGGTCAGTACGCCAGCCACACAAGTAATTGCAAGATACTCTGGATTTTTTACCCAACCTAAAGGGTAGTGACCAAGTAAAATATCACGCACTGTACCACCACCAATCGCGGTGGCGCTGGCGACCAGCATTACGCCAAACCAGTCCATTTTGCGACGGCCTGCACTCAAGGCTCCGGTCATGGCTTCCGCCGTGATCCCAATGATATACAAAATACTCAGCAGCATGTATCACCTCATTCAACAGCAGAGGATATACTCTTCCTGCTTGAAGTTGCAGCGGTGTTGGCTGCGTTCACTCCCCCTAATCACATAGCTTATCTATGCTCATCGGGATGAGTTCACTTGCCGCCTACCTGAAACTCCAAGTAGTTTGGTATAGAAAAATTAAGGCGAAATTCTAGAGTTTATCTTAGAGAATAAACAATGATTTTTTATAAGGTGAAAGAGGTTTGGATTAGTAAAATTAATGAATTTGGTATTGAGGGCACTCAACCGTTTTCCTAATAGCCATCTTCTGTGTGAGGTTTAGCTCTTTACCCGATGAGAAAAAGCCTCCAGAATGCACGCCGTCACCAATATTTACCATGTACTATGAACCATCAATACCAAGACTTAATTGACATTTTCAACCAGACTTTTTACCGCGACTACAATACCCAATTAGAGTTGGGCGGCGATGAGCCGATCTACTTACCTGCCGATGAGCAAGTGAGTTATCACCGGATCATTTTTGCACGTGGTTTTTATGCCTCCGCCTTGCACGAGATTGCCCACTGGTGTGTTGCAGGGCCGCAGCGACGTCTATTGGAAGATTTTGGTTACTGGTATGAACCGGATGGCCGTACAGCGCAAGTGCAGGCGGAGTTTGAAAAAGTTGAAATCCGTCCACAAGCTTATGAATGGATTCTAGCGATGAGCGCAGGCTTCCCCTTTACGGTGAGTTGTGACAACCTCAACGGAGATTTTGAGCCGGACCGTCTTGCATTTATGACCAAAGTCCACCACGAAGTGCTCAATATTCTTGAACAAGGGTTGCCACTACGAGTGAAAATGTTGTCGGATGCGTTACGCGCCTTTTACCACACTCCGGTCTTGTCGCCAGAGCACTTTACGGTTAAATGACCGTTTGTGAAAACCCGTTTACGAAATAACGAGAACCTGATGATTATTGAATTTGAAGAAAAACTTCTGGAACTGATTGATGCTCAAGTAGAAAACGCATCTAGTGACGAACTGTTTGCAGGTGGATACTTACGTGGACACATTTCACTTTCTGCTGCGCAGTGTGAAGAGGAAGGCGTAACTGAGCTTGATACACTTAAGCAGCGTATTGAAGAAAGCTTAGAAGCGGCACGCTCTGAATTGAGTCCGGCTGATCGCGCTATTGTTGCTGGGCTTTGGCAGCAGCTTGCCGCACAAGCTTAATTGATCCATTAGGCTTTATCGCTAAAGCCACCGCCTATAAAGTGGTGGCTTGATAGATGCTTCCAAGTTTTCTTCTCACACGTTGATAGCCTGAAAGTTGTTCAAACTTTCTGAACAACTAAGTACAAAAATCAGGATTGTTGCATATCTGTTTCCCGATTAATCTTTGCTTAACATTAGTCAGGGGAAAACACCATGAAAATCATTGCCTTCGGTGCTAGCACCAGCTCAACCTCTATCAATAAAGCACTTGCTACCTTTACGGCTAACCTTGTTGAAGGCGCACAGGTACAAGTTTTGGACATCAACAACTATTTAGTACCTATGTTTAGTGAAGATTTGGAAAAAGAGATTGGTCATGCAGAAGGTGCACAAGGTTTCTTGCGTGATCTTGCTCAGGCTGATGGTTACGTTATCTCTTTCGCCGAGCACAATGGCCATTACCCAGCGGCGTACAAAAACTTGTTTGATTGGGCAAGCCGCATCAATCGTGCGATGTTCGGTGACAAGCCAGCGGTTTACCTTGCGACATCTCCTGGCCCAGGTGGTGCAAAGTCTGTTCTTGCCGCGGCAACCGCTTCAGCCCCTTTCTTTGGGGGTAACGTGAAAGCTTCAGTTTCTGTTCCTAGCTTCTATGACAACTTCGATTTAGAACAAGGTGCGGTGACTAACCCTGAAATCGTGGCTGAGCTCAAAGCAGCGGTGGCTAAGCTGTCAGCTTAAGCAAAAAAGTATTAAGTCCTAAATGAACAAAGCCTCGCAGTGCGAGGCTTTGTTTTTGAGTAGATTGAAGGGGGGCTAGATTAAGTTTTCTGAGTCAGAGCCTTTCCTTTACGAAGCTTTCGTACCCACATGCGGCAAGGGTGCAGCTGTTCCAACAAATCGACACCCAATGGCAGAGGATCGCCGCACATTTGCGAAGCGAGAAGTTCAGCCATGAGTGGCGCACTACTTAAACCGCGTGAACCAAGCCCTGCAAACGCATAAAGTTGTGGGTAGAGTGCAATTGGCTCAGCTTCGGTTTGCTGAGCCAAATCTCGGTATTGCTCGGTAATTTTGGTAAATTCACCGACATTGCCGACAAAAGGCAGATGATCGCGGCTGACACAGCGCACGCCTTGGCGTGATTGATTGGCGCTGACATCCACTTCTAATGGCCAAGTTTGCTCTGGCAGGCAGTGAATCAGCTTTTGCGCATTTTCGCGTTGTGCTTGCGGATCAAAAGTCGCATCAAGGTGCTGGCGATCATAACTTGCCCCAATACAGTGATGTCCATTTTGTTGGCTGACCGGAGTCATATAGCCATCGTAGCAAAGTACGCTCTTGATTTTGCTTAGCGTGTCGTTGGTCGGAATATGGCTGACTTGGCCTTTCACCTTACCCAGAGGCAAGTGAGCGGTCTGTGCCACGCTGTCAAATTGATGGCCACTGGCAATCACCACACACTGATGTTGTATTACCTGATCGCCGCAGTGTAATTGCCACAGCTGTGTCTCTGGCTGCCAAGTCAGAGTATCAATCTGAGTCTGATAATGCGCAGTGAGCTTGCCTTGCTGCTCTAAGAGATCGATTAAGCCTTGAGTGAGTTCTGCTGGGCAGAGCCAGCCACCGAGCGGATAATGCACGCTGGCTTGATCCACAGGCACGCCGACTTGTTGGTTGGTTTGCTCAGCGGATAAACCATGTACTAATTGTTCTGGGAAATCGCCCTCAAGCATACTGGTGAGCTTTTGGGTTGCCTTTTCATCCCACATTAATTGGGTCACACCGCACCAATCGTGATCAAAGGTTATCTGCTCAGCTGCTTGTTCAATCAATTGACGCGCAAACAGAAATGCCGGAGCAAACACCCTTGAAACAGAATTGTGATCGCCACTGAGTAGTGGATAGACCGCACCTTGTCGGTTACCGGATGCGCCTTGTGCAGGTTTCTCATCGGCACAATAGAGGGTTACTGAAATGCCGCGTTTGGCTAACGTTGTCGCGAGGGTTGCACTGGCGACGCCACCACCAATAATTGCTACATCTCGTAGGCCGTTGGTGGCTTCGAAACGAAATTCTGGCGCAATATTGGTGTACCAAACTTTCTCATTCAGACAGCCAGCAATCATTTCTCGTTTGGTACCAAAGCCTTTGACTTTTTTCATCGTAAAACCCGCGTCAATTAAGCCGCGGCGTACAAAACCAGCCGAAGTAAAGGTAGCGCAGGTACAGCCATTT
>JBOFIW010000546.1:0-2875 GCA_051650365.1 Vibrio sp.
TTTTCTATTAGTTGCTGGTAGTTCAATATAACAACAGCATTTACATCAGGATGGCAAATATGTTGAAAATAGCAATGCTCAGTACCGGCGAAGAGGTTTTGCACGGTGATATTGTTGACTCTAACGCAGCTTGGTTAGCTCGGGAGTTTTATCAGCATGGCTTTCCATTGTCTAAACGCTCTACCGTGGGTGATAGTCAACCTGCTTTGGTTGAAGAATTGATGATGCTGAGTTTTAACTCGGATGTTGTTATTGTTAATGGGGGGTTAGGGCCAACCAGTGACGATATGACCGCGGAAGCTGCCGCACAAGCCGCAGAGCAGCCTTTGGTGCTCAATACAGATTGGCTGACTCGGCTTGAAACTTTCTTTGCAGGGCGTGGTCGAGTGATGCCTGAAAGCAATCGTAAGCAAGCAATGTTGCCAGCGAATGCCGAATTAATTGATAACCTAATCGGAACGGCATGTGGATTTAAAATGCAGATCAACGATTGTTGGTTCTACTTCACTCCGGGAGTTCCTAAAGAATTTTACAAAATGGTCAGTGAACACATTTTGCCGGATTTGCAGCGGCAATTTCCTTCCGTGTTAGGGCAACAGTGCAGCCGTTTATATACTTTTGGCACGTCGGAATCTTCGATCTCAGATAAATTGGATAAAATGCAGTTGCCGGAAGGCTATAGCTTGGGTTATCGCTCATATTTGCCGTTTATTGAAGTTAAGTTGTTTGGTCCTGAGCATGATAATGAACGTCGAATGAGTTTACTGAAGATCATTCATGCGCATTTAGAACAATACGTGGTCAGCATTGATGAACCGATGTTGGCTTATCTTGGCCACATGATAACGGAAAAAGGGTTGTCGTTGGCTTTTGCTGAGCAGTCTACTCATGGATGGTTATCGAGTTGGCTACTGAGTGAGCCACAAATTGAAGCTCTAGCGGGGCATTCTTGGATTTTAAGCCATAGAGTCTCTTCAGAGCTTGCTCACCAAGATCCACTCGCCGCTGCCTTTGCACTGGCCGGTGCAACAAAAGATAAGTGTGGAACGCAAATGTCATTAGTGACCGGATCGTTGAAAGATGAGCAAGTGTCGGTCGCACTTTCAACCCCGAGTGGAGAGTGGGGACAAACCGTGAAGTTTGTCCGCCATTTTACTGCACAAGAGCAAAAGGAGTGGATTGCGGCCTTAGCGGCAGATATGTTGCTACGCTATCTCACCGAGCGTCCAATGTTTGTTGGTTACAGTGCGGTAGAACGAATTAAAGAGATGCATTTGCCGAAGAGCGTACTTAATTAAAATTAGGGTATTAATTTACAGCATTGAATCAAAAGACATTTTTTATCGTCTGTTATTCTGTGTTAACCGAATGAATCTTCTGCTTATTCTGCATATTAATGGATTGCCTTTTGTTATGCGTATTTTGTCTAATCATTAAGCAGATGATTTATCTAAAGAGCCTAATTTGTCTCAAAAGTGAGGCTTTAAACCCTTCGTTGGATCGGTAAACTGGCTTCTCCCCCAAAAGTGGCGGCAGGAGGCTGACATGTTTCAACACTCAAAAATCTTAGTTTGGTATCGAATTGCCAGTCAAAAAGTAGTTTTAGGTGAAGCACATAGCGACGGAACAGAGGATGTTGTTTCGATTTGGTTGCATGCTCCAACTCAGTTTGATCATGTTAGTAACCAAGGTTATTGGTTATCTCTGTTTGATGATGGTGGCCGCGAAATTGGTAATAAGTGGGTATCTATGATAACCGCGGACGCAATATTGTGTGGTGGGAATAGAGCCAGAGCGTGAACTCTGGCGAAAATGCTTGGAGCGCTAAATTGCTTACGGATTAGCCATTTCAGCAAGTGCCGCCTACCAATTAAGCACGTTTTGCTTTTAGTCGGTAGGTGACTTGCTCAATTTCCAGTGCTGTTTTAGCGCGACAGATGCACGGCAAAATCTCGCGATCTTGAGTGTAAGCCATTGCAAAACCAACATACTCAACTTCACCAGAGACTAACCGGCATCGACAGGCACCGCAGTGCCCATCGCGGCAGTTGTATTCTGGCTCTAACCCCGCTTGTTCCATGCTTTCAAGCAGGGTGTGGCTAGGGTTAGACTCAATAGTCAGCAGTTTGTTGATTTTGATTGCGGCCATTACAGTTCAAAGCCCTCGAAATCATCTGTGCTTACTTCGTTGTCGATTTGGCCAACCAAGTAAGAACTGATTTCCGCTTCTTGAGGAGCAACTTGTACGTTATCAGAAGATAGCCAAGCATTGATCCAAGGAATCGGGTTGGTGGTCGCAGTTGGGTAAGCTGGCTCAAGACCAACGGCTTGCATACGAATGTTGGTAATGTACTCAACGTATTGGCACAAAATATCTTTGTTAAGGCCAATCATCGAACCGTCTTTGAACAAGTAAGCTGCCCACTCTTTTTCCTGCTCTGCCGCTTCTTTGAACAGATCAAAACTTTCTTGTTTACACTCTTCCGCCACTTGCAGGAAGGTGAAGTCGTCCATACCGTTGCGCAGGAGGTTGAGCATGTGCTGAGTACCTGTCAGGTGCAGAGCTTCATCACGCGCAATCAGTTTGATGATCTTCGCGTTACCTTCCATCAGTTCACGTTCTGCAAACGCAAATGAACAAGCAAAGCTCACGTAGAAACGAATTGCTTCTAACGCATTCACTGACATTAAGCACAGATACAGTTTCTTCTTCAGATTTTTGAGGGAAACATTGACCGTTTCACCATTGATCTGATGTTGGCCTTCACCGTAGCGGTGGTAGTCGTTAGTCAACTGGATCAAATCATCGTAGTAGTGGGCGATGTCTTTCGCACGCTTGAGGATGTGCTCGTTTTCAACGATATCGTCAAACACC
>JBOFIW010000547.1:0-2449 GCA_051650365.1 Vibrio sp.
TCCTCTGTTGCCAATTTAGATGGCGATGACCAACCCGAATTAGTGGTTTCTGTCCCAGCGTCACTCGCTACTCCTGAGAATAGTGAAATTGCTGTGCTAGAGCATGATGGAACTGTGAAATGGCGAGTCAACAACCTCAATAACCCTGGGGGCAGTGTACAGGCGGTTTCTAGTTTCTTGGGCGCGAAAGCAGGTAGCTCCACAAATATTGATGGGCAATCAAGCATTTACGGCTATACCGACTGGGCGAATGGACAACGTGTTTTAGAGAGTAATGAGCATCAATTCGCCATCCGTTCTGGAGCGGTCGTAGATGCCATTGGCTCAACCAGCCAAAATATGGTAGGTGGCAGCGGTGGATCCCTTCGTAATATTGATGCATCTAAAGTCCGTTCCATCGACGTAACTTATGGCAAAAACAAGTATTGGTGGACCTATGGGGTGCTTGAAATGGTTTTCACCCTCGAAAATGGGTCAAAAATCACCGTAGGTTCTAAAAGTTCTGCCTTTACTTATCTTGGCTTTGAATGGAAAACCAAAACGATCAGCTATCTTGGTCTTGAATGGCGGACAAAAACCGTTTACTTCTGGTTCTTTGGCTGGCATGCAAAACAAGTCTCTTACCTTGCCCCAGTATGGAAGCAAAAAACAGTTCCTTATTTAGCACCTGTCACTCTTTCAAAATCAGATACGGTACGTTATGACATTCCACAAGGATCACAACTGCTTGGAATGAATGTGTGGAATAAAGAAAAGCACCAGCCTGAAAACAAACAGCAAGTTAATGCGGTGCAATTCCTGATCGGAAAAGTAGAAGCTGATCAATCACATATGGGTATTGTCTATGCTGGTTACAAAGCCGTTGATATGTACGATGCCAAAGGTAATAAAGTGTGGTCTGTACTAAACGATGATCTCAACAGCGGCAAAGTTGGGGTGTCTGCCTATGACTTCAATGGCGATGGCATTGATGAAGTGTTAGTTCAAGAGCGTTTGAGAATGCGTATTCTCGATGGTAAGACAGGCCAAGTGCTGAGTAT
Organism: Vibrio sp.; assembly: GCA_051650365.1. GTDB lineage: Bacteria > Pseudomonadota > Gammaproteobacteria > Enterobacterales > Vibrionaceae > Vibrio. The sequence goes on from JBOFIW010000547.1 coordinate 1,041, forward strand.
TATTGCTAACTCGTCAGGCACACTATGGGAGTACCCAATTGTGGTAGACCTTGCAGGTAATGATAATGCAGCGCTGATCATGGTCGCTAATGACTACGATCGTGAAAGTAATCTCAACCACGGTGTGTACGTTTATGAGTCTGCGGATCTCAGTAAGCCATGGAGAAAAGCAACACGCAGTTGGAATCAGTATGCGTTTAGCTTCTCAGATATTAAGCTTAATGGTTCGGTCCCTGCCAATGCGCAACCTAGTTGGTTAACGCACAATAGCTTCCGCTCGGCAACCATTCGCGCACCACTGCAATAACTCTCTACTCTCAAGCCGCTCCACTGGAGCGGCTTTTTTATTGCCATTTTTTGTTCTCCTTTTCGACAACACATTGGATTTTCGATAAATTCTGTATTGCTGCTTATAATCAATGGCAAAACTCATCGGTCTGTATAACAACGTTCGAAGGATCACCATGACTCCCGACTTCCAAATAGTGACCCAACGCTTGCAACTTCGCTTGATCACAGTCGATGAAGCGAATGATTTGATGCACTGTATTCAACAATCTCAGGCGCTGCATCAGTGGATTGATTGGTGCCATCCACACTTTAATGAGCAGGAAGCGGAGCTATTTATTCAAGCCACACGCCTCAACTGGGTTAAGGCTGAAGCCTATGGGTTTGGTGTTTTTGAACGGCAGACCCAAACCTTAGTCGGCATGGTGGCGATTAATGAGTTTTACCACACTTTCAACATGGCTAGCTTGGGATATTGGGTTGCCGATGCTCACCAAAGACGTGGCTACGGCAGGGAAGCGCTCACGGCATTGATTCTATTTTGCTTTGAGCGATTAGAGCTGACACGTTTGGAGATTGTCTGTGACCCAGAAAATCTACCAAGCCAAGCTTTAGCTCTAAAATGTGGAGCTATCCAAGAACAACTCGCTATGAATAGATATATGTATGGTGGAGAACCAAAGGCTGGAATTGTATTTTCTCTAATCCCCTGATACATAAAAGTAAAGCGACACTCTGTGCCGCTTTATTGGTAGTTGAATCAAAATATCAATGCAATTTAAGGTTTGGACGCAGTACGCGGTTAATCCGCCCAACAAGCATCATTAAACCCGTTTTAAACATACCATGCAGCGCCATTTGATGCATTCGATACAAAGATATATACACCACACGTGCGATACGTCCTTCAACCATCATCGAGCCACGAGTTAAGTTGCCCATTAGGCTACCTACGGTGGAGAAGCGACTCAGAGACACTAGCGAGCCATGATCTTTATAAACATAAGACTTCAACTCACGACCATACATTTTGGCAACGATGTTACGAAATGCCAGTGAAGCCATTTGGTGTGCTGCCTGAGCACGTGGGGGCACAAACTTTCCATCAGCTTGGGTACATT
>JBOFIW010000548.1:0-2234 GCA_051650365.1 Vibrio sp.
TGGCGCAGCGCATGCGCCGCTTGCAGTGTACGAGCATTTTCCGTGATGACGTGACGTGCACGCTTCGCCACCACCTCATCGAGTTTCGCCACTTGCGCATTAAACTGCTCTAAGCTGACATCACGCAGCGCTTTTACGCCAAAGGCGCGAGCTGCGGTTTCGCACTGTTCGCGGCGAGTGTTGTACTCACTCTCCACTAAGCCACGCTTTTTATTGGAGTTGATGATCACCACGGCCATCTCTTCTGGCATCGCAACGGCTTCCGTTTCTAGGCTACGGCAATCCAGCAGCATAGCGTGATTGGCTTGTCCTTTGGCGGAAATCATCTGATCCATAATGCCGCAGTTACAACCCACGAACTGGTTTTCAGCTTGCTGACCGTTAAGCGCGATCTCCGCTTGGCTAATCTCCAGTTGATAAAGCTCTTTGAAGGTTTGACCGATCACCACTTCCAACGCCGCTGAAGAACTTAACCCCGCACCTTGTGGCACGTTGCCTGTCACGGCGAGATCAACACCATGAAAAATAAAGCCACGCTCGCGCAAACACTTCACGACACCACGAATGTAGTTCGCCCACATTTTTTCTGGCACAAAAGCAATCTCTGAATTGAGGTCAAACTCATCAATAGCATGACCATAATCGACAGAAACCACGCGAACACGGTCATCACTACGCTTCGCGGCTGCGACGACGGTTTGATAATTGATCGCACAAGGCAAAACAAAACCATCGTTGTAATCGGTGTGCTCACCAATCAAGTTAACGCGCCCAGGCGCTTGGATCAGATGACTTGGCGCATACCCCAACACCTCTTGGAATGCAGTGGTTACGTTATGAATCAGTTCAGACATAGGACTTCTCTCTTTAAAAAGGGAAAACCGCGCTACCGTTGAACGTACGCAGTTCAAAATTGATCTTATTGGTGTTTTTCTTGTTCTTTGTAATGAACATCACTCACCGCACGCAGACGCTCTGCCGCTTGCTCCGCCGTTAAATCACGCTGGCTTTCTGCCAACATTTCGTAACCAACCATAAATTTACGAATGGTTGCACTACGCAGCAATGGCGGATAAAACAACGCATGTAACTGCCAATGCTCTATGTCAGTGCCAGCTTCAAAAAACGGTGCATAGTGCCAGCCCATGGAATACGGGAATGCGCACTGAAATAAGTTGTCATAACGACTGGTGAGCTTTTTGATGGCAAGGGCGAGATCATCACGCTGCTCATCATTGAGCTCATTCATACGGCGGATATGGGTTTTCGGCAGCAATAGTGTTTCAAACGGCCAAGCCGCCCAATACGGCACCACCGCTAACCAATGCTCCGTTTCCACCACCGTACGCGAGCCATCCTTCAGCTCTGCTTGCACGTAATCCACCAGCAAATTGCGACCATACTGTTGGTAATAGGCTTTAAGATGTTGCTCTTTGTGTTCAATTTCGTTGGGTAAAAAACTGTTCGCCCAGATCTGCCCATGCGGGTGAGGTTGCGAGCAGCCCATAGTTTCACCTTTGTTCTCAAAGGCTTGAACCCAAACGTACTCTTTGCCCAGTTCTTCTATTTGTTCATTCCACGTTTCAATCACGCCACGGATTTTTTCTACTGGCAGTTCTGGCAGGGTTTTGCTGTGATCGGGAGAAAAACAGATGACTCGACTTAAACCACGCACCCCTTGAGTTTTGAAAAGTGGGTTTTCCGACTCAGGCGCCGCCGGCGAATCCACCATCAATGCCGCAAAGTCATTATTAAAAACATAAGTGCCCGAGTAGTTGGGGTTCACATCCCCCGAAATACGGGTATTAGTTGGGCATAAAAAACAGTGTTCATCGTAATTGGGCAGCTCGGCTAATGCTGGCTTTTCATCTGCGCCACTCCAAGGCCGTTTTGCACGATGTGGCGAAACGAGAATCCACTGCCCTGTTAACGGGTTATAGCGGCGATGTGGATGATCTACAGGGTTAAACTCTATCTTCGACATTTTTCAACTCTTTGAATTTAATTCTTTATTCTGAGAAATCTTTAATCAGCGTAACCATCGGGGTTATTTGATTGCCAACGCCAAGTATCTGCGGTCATTTGTGCGATAGTTCGAGTCGCCTTCCAGCCCAGTTCGCTTTCTGCTTTAGCGGTACTTGCCCAACACTCGGCAATATCACCGGCACGGCGTGGGCAGAGTTCATAAGGCACTGGCTTACCGCACGCATTCGCAAAAGCATCAACCATCTCCA
>JBOFIW010000549.1:0-2678 GCA_051650365.1 Vibrio sp.
TTTACGTCAACTTGCTGAGCAAAGAAGCGCAAGCGGTGATTGGTCAGGTGCATGAAAACACGCGACCTGCCTTGGTATTGCTTGAGAAAGAGGGTTTTACCTGCCGAAATTACGTCGACATTTTTGATGCGGGCCCAACAGTGGAGTGCGAGCTGAACAATATCGAATCGGTGCGCCACTCAGTACGCGCCATTGTTGAAGTAGCAGAGCACTCCAGCTCGCAGAATTTTATTATGTGTAACACCTCGTTTGAGAACTTCCGCGCTACGGCGGCCAAAGCGGCTTACAGCCAAGAAGATAACGCGGTGATCATCTCGCCCAAAGTCGCCGCAGCATTAGAAGTGAGCACTGGGGATTATTTACGGATTTTGGCGCAGTAGGGGATTGCCATGACACATTGGATAGCAGGTAATTGGGTGACGGGAACTGGTGAAAAACTGGAATCACATACACCTTATAGCCATGAGCTTTTATGGCAGGGCTACAGCGCCAGTGCTGAACAAGTGGAAGCCGCGGTGAACGCGGCTCGCCGAGCGTTTATGGATTGGAAAAAATGCCCATTTGCCGAGCGTGAGCAGAAGGTATTGGCCTTTGCGGAATTGGTGAAAGCCAACAGCGAACAGATTGCGCAAGTGATTGCTAAAGAGACGGGCAAGCCGCTGTGGGAAACGCGCACGGAAGCGGCGTCGATCGCCGGAAAAATCGCGATTTCGATTCGTGCTTATCATGAACGCACTGGTGAAACCGTGCGTGAAGCGGCGGGCAATCAGCTGGTATTGCGCCATCGGCCGTTGGGCGTCATGGCGGTGTTTGGGCCCTATAACTTTCCCGGACATTTGCCGAATGGACACATAGTGCCTGCGCTGCTGGCGGGCAATACCGTGGTGTTTAAACCTTCCGAACAAACGCCGTGGACCGGTGAAGCCTTAATGTCTTTGTGGCAAGAGGCGGGTATTCCTGCTGGCGTGCTCAATTTGGTTCAAGGCTCAAAAGAGACGGGGATTGCGTTGGCACAATCACGCGGGATTGATGGTTTGCTGTTTACTGGTAGTGCCAATACTGGGCATCTGCTGCATCGCCAATTTGCAGGTCAGCCGGACAAAATGCTGGCGCTGGAAATGGGCGGCAATAACCCTATGGTGATTTCAGAGCACTATGGCGATCTGAACGCCACGGTTTACACCATTATTCAATCCGCGTTTATCAGCAGTGGTCAGCGTTGCACCTGTGCGCGCCGCTTGTATGTGCCACTCGGGACGAAAGGCGATGTGTTGCTAGAGAAACTGGTTGCGGTAACGGCCAAGCTGCGTATTGATCAGCCCTTTGCTGAGCCTGCCCCCTTTATGGGCCCCTTAGTTTCGGAAGCGGCAGCACGAGCAATTCTCAACGCGCAAGCTCACTTACAAGGGTTAGGCGGAAAAAGTCTGCTTGAAGCTCGCGCCTTGCATGCGGCGTTTATCACTCCGGCCATCATAGATGTAACGGCGATTGAGCGCTTGCCGGATGATGAATATTTCGGGCCTTTGCTACAAGTGGTGCGTTATCAAACTTTGGCGCAAGCGGTAGAGCTTGCCAATGATACCCGATTTGGCTTATCCGCTGGACTCGTCTCGACTGACGATGACGAGTGGGATTACTTTGTCGATCATATTCGTGCGGGCATCGTCAATCGTAACCGCCAATTAACCGGAGCCAGTGGTGATGCGCCATTTGGTGGCCCTGGCGCGTCTGGCAATTTACGCCCCAGTGCTTTTTATGCCGCCGATTATTGCGCTTATCCGATGGCATCTATGGAAGGGGATGCAACTCAGTTGCCCGCTACTTTGAGCCCAGGAATCGAACTCTAATCATAATTAACTTTGTGCCTGCGTAGCCAAGTGGGCACTTTTTTCGTCACAGGTTGATATTTCTTACTCCGCTACAGGATTAATAAGGAGGCGCTATGACGCCAACCGCTTTATTTCAATCGCTCTGGAATGATTATATTGAGCGCCTCTGCCCATCGGCAGAGAAAGTGCATCAACTCTTACAAGAAGATGAGCCACTGATTAATGATCACATCGCGCTGCGCACTTTTAATGTCGCGCCGCTAGGATTAGAAACGATGGCGAAGCCGTTTTTGGCGCTCGGCTATCAGCCGTGTGGTGAGTATGAATTCAAAAGCAAAAAGCTGGCAGCCAAGCATTTTGAACATCCCGATCCTCTGCAACCGAAAGTCTTCATCAGTGAACTGAAAGTCGAAGAGTGTTCCCCTGAACTGCAAGCGATTGTGGCGAAGTTGGTGGCTCAGGTCGATGCCGAAGTGTTATCTGGTGAGGCTTTTCTGTATGGTGGCCGTTTATGGAACTTAAGCCATGCCGACTATCTTATTTTAGCGAAAGAGAGTGAGTATGCGGCTTGGCTTGCGGCGCATGGCTATGGTGCAAACCACTTTACGGTCAGCGTGAATCAGCTCAAGGCGCTGCATGAAGTAAAACAGGTCAATGACCATCTGCGTCAGCATGGATTTAGCATTAATGAAGCGGGGGGTGAAGTGAAGGGCGCGCCGGAAGTGTTACTGGAGCAATCTTCAACTATGGCGGATAAAGTCTTAGTGCGTTTTAACGAAGGTGCGGAGATGATCCCCGGTGGGTTTTATGAGTTCGCCAAACGCTACCCAATGGCGAATGGGTTGCTCT
>JBOFIW010000550.1:0-1301 GCA_051650365.1 Vibrio sp.
TGTGGCAGGGATAACTGCACAAAACAGATGGTAGAAACTACCTAACTCGAATTTCGAGTTTGCAAACACAACATCGCAACAACTAAGCCTATTGATTTACAAGGAAATCAAGCCGTTCAGGCCGCTGCTGCGCGGTGAAATATAGATTTTCTCTGGTCGGTTAGCAACGGACAAATTATAATGTTTCAGATTAAAAAAACTAATCTTGAACCGAGTATCTCTATGTCCAGAAGATTGCCCCCCCTCAATTCGTTAAAAGTGTTTGAAGCGGCCGCTCGCCATTTGAGTTTTACCCGAGCCGCTGAAGAATTATTTGTGACACAGGCCGCAGTTAGCCATCAAATCAAAGCCTTAGAAGAGTTTTTAGGCTTGAAATTATTTCGGCGTCGTAATCGATCTTTGCTGCTGACGGAAGAAGGACAAAGTTACTTCCTCGACATAAAAGATATTTTTAGTTCATTAGCTGAGGCGACGGATAAATTACTTGAGCGCAGTGAAAAAGGGGCGCTGACCATTAGTTTACCGCCAAGTTTTGCCATTCAATGGCTGGTACCACGTTTAGCGGATTTCAACCAACAAGAGCCAGATATTGATGTGCGTATTAAGGCCGTAGATATGGATGAAGGTTCACTGACGGATGATGTGGATGTGGCGATCTATTATGGTCGCGGTAATTGGCCGGGATTACGTGCCGATAAGTTGTATCAGGAGTTTTTAATCCCACTCTGCTCACCAACCTTGCTACTCGGAAATAAGCCGATGGAATCTCTGCGAGATCTGTCTTTCCACACCTTGCTGCACGATACCTCTCGTAAAGATTGGAAACAATTTGCTAAAGAGAACGGTCTGGATAATGTCAATGTGAACCACGGGCCGATTTTCAGCCACTCAACCATGGTGTTGCAAGCTGCCGCACATGGACAAGGCGTAGCATTAGGCAATAACGTATTAGCGCAACCCGAAATGGATGCAGGACGCTTAATTGCTCCGTTTGATGAAGTTCTGATGACCAATAACGCCTTCTACGTGGTGTGCCACGAAAAGCAAGCAGACATGGGGCGGATTGCCACATTTCGTGATTGGATGCTGAAAAAGGCGCGCAGCGAGCAAGTGGATATCTTGCTGCATGGGCATGATCATTCAGTTAGCTAACATGGGGTATAGGATGAACAGTAAGTATTTACTCACTATCGGTGGTGTTTTGTCGGGTATTGCGGTGGGATTAGGTGCATTTGCTGCACATGGCCTAAAAAAGACGCTGACACCTTATTTGCTTGGTGTGTTTGAAACCGGCGTACAGT
>JBOFIW010000551.1:0-1332 GCA_051650365.1 Vibrio sp.
CAGTCGTGATTGATGTCACAGCCAGCGAAGAGTTAGCCGAGCAGTATCTCGACATTGCCGAACAAGGTTTACACTTAATTTCCGCTAACAAAGTGGCAGGCTCGGCTCCGAGCAACTATTACTATCAGGTTAAAGATGCTTTCCATAAGATTGGCCGCCATTGGTTGTATAACGCCACGGTAGGTGCAGGATTACCAATTAACCACACGGTACGCGACTTGCGTGAAAGCGGCGATGAAATCATGGCACTTTCGGGCATTTTCTCAGGTACCCTGTCATGGTTATTTCAACAATACGATGGCAGCTTACCGTTCAGTGAACTGGTGGATTTAGCATGGCAACAAGGCTTAACAGAACCCGACCCACGTTGTGATCTGGATGGTTCAGACGTGATGCGTAAATTGGTGATCTTGGCGCGTGAGTCTGGCCTAGAGATCGAACCGCACAACGTGAAAGTAGAGTCACTCGTCCCTGCGGAGCTGCGCTCCGTATCACTGGATGATTTTCTCGACAGCAGCAAACTGCTCAACGAACAACTCGCCGAGCGCCTCACCCGTGCACAGAAACAAGGCAAGGTACTGCGCTATGTTGCAAGGCTAGAGAAAAATGGCAAAGCTAGCGTGGGCGTTGAAGCGCTTGAGCAAGATCATCCACTGGCTAACTTACTGCCGTGCGACAACATCTTTGCCATCGAAAGCAAATGGTATCGGGACAACCCACTGGTGATCCGTGGCCCCGGTGCAGGGCGTGAAGTTACGGCTGGCGCGATTCAGTCCGATTTGAATCGGCTCGCGAGCCAACTCTAAAGCTCTCGTTCAGCCCCCTAAAACAAAGCTCGCCGCAATGGCGAGCTTTTGTAGTGATCTTCTATACTTTCTTGCATTAAAAGCATCATCTTCTATTAATTAGCTTTTTGAACCACACATAGCACTCAATTGCTTTTTCAAGCTTGAATCTGCTTCACGATCAACATGAGTAATATTCATAATGGTGAGGTTGACATCAAAGCACATTCACGACATTCTACAGCCATATAGACGTCTAAACGTCAACTCAGATTCAGGCAGTGACACTCAGTCACAGGGAGAACAAGATGGGATACACACACGCTAGCCATATTGATGCATTGAACCAGAACATTGCGGAGCTTTCCGACATCAATGTTTCGTTTGAGTTTTTTCCACCCAGTTCTCCTCAAATGGAAGAGACGCTGTGGAACTCGGTTCATCGCCTGAAGACTCTCCAACCTAAATTTGTTTCGGTGACTTATGGTGCCAACTCTGGCGAGCGTGACCGCACTCACTCGATCATCAAAGCAATCAAAGATCAAAC
>JBOFIW010000552.1:0-1315 GCA_051650365.1 Vibrio sp.
GAATGTGAAGAAGAGATGCAAAAAGCGCGTTTAGAAGCTTCTTTGATGGTGGATTGTAGCCATGCAAACTCACGTAAAGATTATCGTCGTCAGCCTTTAGTGGCAGAAGATGTGATTCATCAAATCCGTGAAGGTAATCGCTCGATCATTGGCCTGATGATTGAAAGTCACCTCAATGAAGGTAACCAGTCTTCGGATCTGCCTCGTGAAAAGATGCAATACGGAGTCTCGATCACTGACGGCTGTATAAATTGGCCGACGACTGAGGCATTATTGCGTCGTGCGCATCAGGAACTTATTCCCTTTTTGCACAATCGTTTGCAAGGATAACAAGGATAGAACATGGTCGTAGAGTTGAATCAGTTACGTGACCAAATCGACGAAGTCGATAAGCAGATGGTGGAGTTATTGGCTCGCCGTCTGGCATTGGTGGAGCAGGTCGGGCAAGTGAAAAGTCGATATGGGTTACCGATTTATGCCCCCGATCGTGAAGCTGCGATGCTCGCTTCACGTCGAGCGGAAGCGGAAAGTAAAGGTGTTCCGCCACAACTGATTGAAGATATTTTGCGCCGAACTATGCGTGAATCCTACGCCAGTGAAAAGGACTCAGGCTTTAAGTGCCTCAATCCTGAATTACGTTCTGTGGTGATCATTGGCGGTAATGGTCAACTGGGTCGATTATTTGGCCGTATGTTTAAGCTCTCCGGTTATCAAGTCAAAGTATTAGGTAGCCAAGATTGGGACAAAGCAGATGAACTGCTTAGCGATGCGGGCTTGGTGGTGGTCACGGTACCTATCCATTTAACACTCGGCGTGATCGAAAAGCTGCGCCAGTTGCCGGACGATTGCATTTTGTGCGATCTCACCTCCATCAAAGCCAAGCCGCTAGCGGCCATGCTACAAGCACACAAAGGGCCTGTGGTTGGTCTTCACCCTATGTTTGGCCCAGATGTTCCCAGCTTGGCGAAGCAGGTGATCGTTTACTGTGATGGTCGAGGCAATGAACACTACCAATGGCTGTTACAACAGTTTGCTATTTGGGGCGCAAGCTTGTGCCAGATTGATGCTGACGAGCATGATCGTGGGATGACGCTGATCCAAGCATTACGCCACTTCACTTCCTTTGCTTATGGTTTGCACCTAACCAAAGAAAACCCGAATTTGGCACAATTGCTTAAACTTAGTTCACCGATTTATCGTCTAGAACTCGCAATGGTTGGGCGGTTATTTGGGCAAGATCCGCATCTGTATGGCGATATTATTCTTTCATCCCCCGACAACATTGAGATGATTCAACGCTTTCACCGCTGTTTAA
>JBOFIW010000553.1:0-2387 GCA_051650365.1 Vibrio sp.
CTTTACACTGCTACTTAGTTTCTCCGTCTTTTTACTTGAGTTATCCATTAAGGGTAGCTAATAGTGTTATAAGAATGCGTCATTGTAGTGAAAGTGAATCCTTTTGTGGTATATGCAATGTATGTTGTTCATAACAGCAGTCTTAAGTTTTCAAATGGAAGTTACTATGAATTTAGAGCAGTACCAACGCTTAACCAAGCAAGCAGTGGCTTTGATAGAAGGTGAAAATAACCTTATTGCAAATCTGGCTAACCTCAGCGCTTTGCTGAGTATGGAACTGACCGACCTCAACTGGGTTGGTTTTTATTTGATGCAACGAAATGAGTTGGTCTTGGGTCCTTTTCAAGGTAAACCGGCTTGCGTTCGCATTCCGGTAGGTAAAGGGGTTTGTGGAACTGCCGTAGCCGAAAACCGTGTGCAACGCGTGTATGATGTCCATCAATTCGAAGGACACATCGCTTGTGATGCCGCGAGTAATTCTGAAATCGTTATCCCATTCTCGATTAAAGGAAAAATAGCTGGCGTATTGGATATTGATAGCCCAAACATCGGTCGTTTTAATGAAATTGATGAACAAGGCCTGACCTATTTGATGCAAGAAGTAGAAAAGCTGCTCAATTCACAGGCTAATAAGGCATAATTTACCCTTTGCCTGTGGTTTTTCCTCGGCAGGTCTTTATAATACCGCACATATTTACACTCAATGTTTGGCGGGCAGCCGCAATAACCAGGAATCCTCATGGAAAACACTGATAAGTTAAAAAACAGCAAAGAAGTGATCGCGTACATTGCTGAATGTTTCCCTAACTGCTTTACTTTAGAAGGTGAAGCAAAGCCTCTGAAAATTGGTATTTTTCAGGATCTTGCTGAACGCTTGAATGACGATCCTAAAGTAAGCAAAACTCAGCTTCGTGCCGCGTTAAGACAGTACACATCTTCTTGGCGTTATTTACACGGTGTAAAACCTGGCGCAACTCGTGTTGATCTTGATGGCACTCCTTGTGGTGAGCTAGAAGAACAACATGTAGAACACGCACAAATGGCACTGGCGGAGAGCAAAGCTCGCGTAGAAGCTCGTCGTAAAGAACAAGTAAAAAAAGTGCGTGAAGAAGCGAAAGCAAGTAAGCCAAAGGCGAAAAAGCCGCAACAAGCTCGTCGTCCTCAAAACGCACAAAAAGTAGAGAAAAAAACCATAGAAACTCGCACATTAACTGCCGAAGAGCTCAATGTCGGCAAACAAGTGAATGTGAATATGGGTAAAGGCAACATGGCTGCGACCATCGTTGAAGTCAATAAGGAAGATGTGCGTGTTCAACTTGCCAACGGCCTACAGATGGTTGTGAAAGCGGAGCACTTGCGCGCATAAGGGAGATACTCCTACGCATGAAATGCCGTTCAAAAATATCTCTGATTGCTGCTAGCCTTTGGCTAGCAGCCTCTTCAGCTCAGGCTCTAGAAGCCAAACTCAAACCGGAAGATTTACCTCTTCTTGCCCCTGAAGCTCAACACGAAACGGCAGCGAAACGTGTCACCTCGCGTTTTACCCGTTCCCATTACAAGCAATTCAATCTGGATGATCAGTTTTCTCAAGCGATGTTTGAACGCTATCTTGAGATGCTCGATTACAGTCGTAACATCTTCACTCAAGCCGATATTGACTCGTTCAAAAGTTGGTCTTTGCAGTTAGATGATCAATTAAAAGCAGGCAACAACCAGATTGCGTACGATTTATATAACTTGTCAATGGAAAAGCGTTTCGAACGTTTTGAATATGCACTCTCATTACTCGATAAAGAGATGACGTTCGATAAAGACGAATCGATAGAGTTAGATCGCTCAAAATCACCTTGGCCAAAAGATCTTAATGAGGTCAATGAGTTATGGCGTCAACGAGTAAAATACGATGCGCTAAATTTGAAACTGGCAGGAAAAGAGTGGCCAGAAATTAAAGAAACACTTGAAAAACGCTACAACAATGCGATGAAGCGTCTTACACAAACCAAGAGTGAAGATGTATTTCAAGTGTACATGAATGCGTTTGCCCGTCAGGTAGATCCGCATACCAGCTATTTGTCACCGCGTAACGCAGAACAATTCCAGTCAGAGATGAATCTCTCGCTAGAAGGAATTGGAGCGGTGTTACAAATGACCGATGATTACACCATTATTCGCTCACTCGTTGCTGGTGGCCCTGCCGCACTTAGCAAACAGCTAGGTGAGGGCGATCGTATCATTGGCGTTGGCCAACAAGGCGAAGAAATGGTCGATGTGATTGGTTGGCGACTCGATGATGTCGTGCAACTGATCAAGGGCCCAAAAGGTAGTAAAGTCAAACTGTTAGTTTTACCAGAAGGTAAAGACGCCAAAAGTCACGTTGTCACTATTGT
>JBOFIW010000554.1:0-2274 GCA_051650365.1 Vibrio sp.
CCAGGGCGAACCGTCACAGGGTGAGTAACCACACCTGCTTCAAAGATTTTTACTTGGTGGACTTGAGCAGCTTGCTGTTCAATCGACATATTCTTGTGAATAAAGCCAATGCCGCCTTCTTGAGCCAGAGCGATCGCAAGACGTGCTTCCGTGACAGTATCCATAGACGCAGAAACCATAGGAATGTTCAGCGCGATATTTTTGGTCAACCGAGTGCGAAGATCGGCAGTGTTTGGAAGAACGGTGGAATGAGCAGGGACGAGTAGAACATCGTCAAAGGTTAGAGCTTCTTTTGCGATTCGTAGCATGTGCAATATCTCACAACAGGAGTGTTAACAACGGAAATCCACTTCATCGTTTCGCCTAATAAAATGGATTTATATTTGATATTGCGGACGGATTATACGCCCGAGGCAATCGGTTGACTATACATTTTTTCATTTTTTATTTGCATTTCACCCCTTGATATGTATTATATTGCGGCTAATTTCCATACCCACGTCTGAGGAATCAGCGTTGTCTTCTTCTCTCGCCAATCGAAATATCTACACCGTTTCCCGTTTAAATTCTGAAGTTCGTTTATTACTGGAAACTGAAATGGGGATCGTCTGGTTGGTGGGTGAAATTTCTAACTTCTCCGCCCCCGTTTCTGGTCACTGGTACCTCACCCTAAAAGACAGTCAAGCGCAGGTAAAATGCGCTATGTTCAAGGGCAATAACCGTCTGGTTAACTTCAAACCACAAAATGGTCAGCAGGTATTAGTCAAAGCTCGGCTATCGTTATACGAACCGCGTGGTGACTACCAAATCATTCTCGAAAGCATGCAACCGGAAGGGGATGGACGCCTGCAACAACAGTTTGAACAACTGAAGATGCAGCTCGCCGCAGAAGGCTTGTTTGCTCAGACGCGAAAGAAACCACTTCCAGAAAACCCTCGCTGTGTTGGGATAATTACCTCACGTACCGGTGCCGCACTGCATGATATTTTGCACGTGCTCAAGCGTCGTGACCCGAATTTGTCCGTAGTGATTTACCCCACTCTCGTACAAGGTGAAGAGGCCGCTATTCAAATTGCCCAAGCGATCGGTCGAGCGAATTCACGCGCAGAATGCGATGTATTAATCGTGGGTCGCGGTGGCGGCTCTTTAGAAGATTTGTGGTGTTTTAACCATGAAATCGTGGCGCGCACTATTGCCGCTAGCGACATTCCCATCATTAGTGCGGTTGGCCATGAAATTGATGTCACCATCGCCGATTTTGTTGCCGATGTTCGCGCCCCAACGCCATCAGCAGCAGCAGAGTTAGTTAGCCGAGATAATCGCCATAAACAGCAAGCCTTGCATCAATGGCAAGCCAAACTCATCGGTGCCATTCGTCATTATTTGGCACTACAACATACGCAATTTGCCCACTTACAGCACAAGCTCGATAAACAGCATCCACAAGCTCGTTTAGAGCGCCAGCAGCAGCAACTTGATGAACTCAGCCTGCGCCTTGAGCAAAAGATGCAGCAACATCTGGCAACTCAGCAGCAGCGTTGGGATCGCTTAAGCCATAAGATAGAGCTCCATTCGCCCGTTAACTTGATCCGCCAGCAGCGTTTTAATCTGATCCAGCAAGAACAACGAATGAATCAGTCGATCCAGCACCATTTGATCCAATCACGGCATCGCCTTGCTTTACACAGTGAAAAGTTGGATGCCGTCAGCCCTCTTGCAACATTAGCCCGTGGCTATTCGGTGACACGCACGGCTCAAGGTGAATTAGTGCGCCAAAGCGCTCAAGTGAAACCGGGCGACACTTTAGTCACCCAGTTAATGGATGGCGAGATTCTCTCTACAGTGAATTCGCGCTAAGCGGATGGAAGGCAAAACGGATTTTTGACTTCGATTTAAGCTCATTGCATTGATTACAGAAGTAATTCGCCGCACCACAAGCCTGCAGCTTTTCTAACTCGCTGTCACACTCAGGGCAAAAACCCACTTTGCGATAATTCTGAACACAAGCAGTACAGTGATACTGCCCCGTCCACTTCAACTCTTGGCCACATACAGGACATGGGTTGTCCATTGCGTTCTCCTTAGTATTTTGCGTTGCATCACATAATCTCTATAGTGGGGATCATACACCATGATCCTTATCACGCTAACTTAGTTTAATGCATAGCATTTAACCAATACCTGATACTCTTTTAAACAAGATCCTACGTTGATCTTCCGCTCAAAAGCTGTTGATCAGCGATCTGCCACTAAAAGAACTTTTATATAACCACC
>JBOFIW010000555.1:0-4563 GCA_051650365.1 Vibrio sp.
AGATCTTGCTTCGAAAGCTTGCCGTATTCATCGTATTTGCCAACTTCAAACATCACATCGCCATTGTCAGCAACATACGCAAACCCTCGCTCAATCAATTGCTCAACGAGAGCAATGATCTCTTCAATGTAGGCAGTTGCACGCGGCTCAACATCTGGGCGTTTGATGTTCAGAGCATCAAAATCGGTATACATTTCTTGAATCAAACGTTCGGTCAATGATTCGCAGCTCTCTGCATTTTCTGCCGCCCGTTTGATAATCTTGTCATCAATATCGGTGATATTACGGACAAAAGTTAAATCATAACCGAGATAGCGAAGATAACGCGCTACGACATCAAAAGAGACAAATGTCCGTCCATGCCCGATATGACAGAGATCATAAATAGTGACTCCACACACATACATGCCCACTTTACCGGCAACGATTGGTTTAAATTCCTCTTTTTGTCTTGTGAGTGAGTTATAAATCTTCAACATGATCTCTATCTGATTACCATCAAAATTATAAACGACGGACAGTATAACAACTCAAAGATTATCAGGTCATCCATTTGATGTTTTGAATGCAGAAAAAGTTAGGCTAAACTCTGGCTCTTCATTGATAAATGCGAAGGTAAAACTCATGATCACCCTGCATACCAATTTTGGTGACATCAAAATTCAGCTCAATTTTGAAAAAGCGCCTGTAACTAGCGCAAACTTTGAGCAATATTGTCGTGAAGGTTTCTACGACAACACTCTTTTCCACCGTGTCATTGACGGTTTCATGATTCAAGGTGGCGGTATGACTTCAGGATTGCGTGAGAAAGAAACTCGCGATCCAATCCGCAATGAAGCAAACAACGGTCTTAGCAATAAAGTAGGTACCATTGCGATGGCGCGTACTATGGATCCTCACTCAGCCAGTTCGCAATTCTTCATTAACGTGAATAACAACACTTTCCTAGATTTTCGTTCAGAAAGCCGTGACGGTTGGGGTTACTGTGTGTTTGGTGAAGTGGTTGAAGGTATGGATATCGTCAACAAAATCAAAGGTGTTAGCACTGGTTCTTATGGCATGCATCAAGACGTGCCACTAGACGAAGTCATGATCGCTAGCACAACTATCGAAGCTTAACCTAATTAGGAGCGCTTCAGGCGCTCCTTTCATCACTGCCCATAATGCATACACTATTTATTTCAGATCTCCATCTATCTCCTAATCAACCAGAGATTACTGCTAGTTTTATCCAGTTTATGCGTGAAGAAGCACCAAAAGCCGATGCTCTTTATGTTCTGGGAGACCTGTTCGATTTTTGGATTGGTGATGATGACCCCACGCCCTTTGCCAAACAGATCAAAGCGGAGTTTAAACAACTTACGCAACAAGATATCCCATGCTATTTCATCAAAGGTAACCGTGACTTTCTTGTCGGGACACGTTTCGCTCAAGAAACAGGTATACAGATTTTACCTGATGAAGCCGTCATCGACCTGTATGGTCAAAAAGCCGTAGTACTACACGGGGACACACTTTGCACCCAAGATACTCGCTACCTTGCTTTCCGAAAAAAGGTTCATCAACCTTGGTTACAATATCTGTTTGCAATGCTGCCATTTTTTCTACGCCGCAAGATTGTACGCAAAATTCAATCTGACATTCGGGATGACAAACAGCACAAATCCATGATGATCATGGATGTAACGCCAAGTGAAGTATTAGACGTGATGCTGAGCCATCAAGTTGACTTAATGATCCACGGACACACCCACCGACCAGCCATACATCAGATCCCTACCACTGCCCCCCACAACAAAATTCGAATTGTTTTAGGTGATTGGTACAACCAAAGTTCTGTCTTGGTCTATTCTAAACTAGCTGGCTATGCATTAACTTCTGAACCACTAAAAAGTAGTAACAATTAATCCAGTTGCAATATCATTCTTATTAATCAACATCAAAGTATAATGCTCCAGTATTAACATGAATGTTAACCAATGAGGATTGGCAGACTTTGAAGTACTCATACGTAGCTAGACAACCTATTTTGGACCGTGAGAAAAGCACTATTGGATATGAGCTGCTATTTCGTGATGGACCTAAAAACACGTTTCCGGATATCAACCCCGAGGAGGCAACAAGTCGTCTGCTTTCCGACCATTTCTTAACTGCCCACTATAGCACTCTCGGTAACAATCTTGGGTTTGTTAACTTCCCATATCAAAGTCTACTAAATATGGTACCGACACTGTTTCCAGTCAAAAGCCTAGTCGTAGAGATCCTAGAGGATTGTCCTCCAACCGAAGACCTACTAAATGCCGTGAAAAAGATGGCACAGCTCGGTTATAAGATGGCATTGGATGATTTTATTCCTAGCAAAGAGTGGAAAGCTTTTCTGCCTTACATCTCAATCATTAAGTTTGATATTCGCCTTGTACCTATTCCTAAAGCTAAACTTTTCATAGACAGACTCCGTTCGACAAGAATTGAGTTTTTGGCCGAAAAGGTCGAAACCTATGAAGAGTTTGAACTAGCCAAGCAGTCTGGTTTTCACTACTTTCAGGGTTATTTCTTCAGTAAACCGGAAATTATTCAGCGTAAAGCATTACAACCCTCTTTTCTGACCATCGTCAATCTACTGAAGGAAGTAGCAAAACCAGAAGTCGACTTTCGTGAAATTGAAGCGATTGTAGCCAAAGATATTTCTCTTTCTTATAAACTGCTGAGATTTGTTAACTCATCAACCACAGTCAGCACTAAAATTCAATCATTTAGGCAAGCCTTAGTTTATCTCGGACAGCAAAAGCTAAGGAAATTCATTTCCTTAGTTGCAATTGCATCAACCCAAGATTCCAAACCTGATTATCTGTATAACCTCGCTATACTTCGCGCTCGCTTCTGCGAAATGCTCAGTGAGCGTGTTATAGCCCCAATTACGCCAGGGACAGGATTCTTGACCGGTATGTTCTCTGTTCTCGATAGCTTACTTGATCAGCCTTTAGACTCCATAGTCGAAGATATGCCAATTGAAGAAGAAGTAAAATTGGCCTTAATTCAAGGAAGTGGCACTCTTGGGCAGCTATTAGCACTGAATAAAGCATACGAAATGGCAGATTGGGGACAAGTTGTCGCTCTTGCACAAACTCTACAGCTTCCAAACGAAGCGCCAACCGAGTGTTATATAGAAGCGGTCAAATGGACAGCAGATCTTCTTGGTGTACAAACCTAAACTAGTAATTACTCTAATGGACCTATAAACTTGACCAACCTACTCAGAGCTTGTTTTTTCTATGTCCTGTTATTGCGGAAATTCTCACCCTTACTCGCAGTGTTGTGAACCCATCCATAACAATCCTTGTAATGCTGAAGTTCCTGAACAACTGATGCGAGCACGTTTTAGTGCCCATGTTTTAAAAAATGTCGAGTTTGTCATTGAAACTTACCATCCATCTTGCCATGCCAATCACGAACGTGAAGCCATTAGCGAGTCAGTACACAGCCACTGGCTCCGCCTTGAAGTGATTTCTACTCGTATGGGCGAAACTAATGATGAAGGTTTTGTTCACTTCAAAGCCTTTCTTGAACAAAATGATGGGGAATATTGTCTTGAAGAACGCTCTCGCTTTGTAAGAGAAGAGGGTTCTTGGTATTACATTGATGGTGAATTTTCTCCAGTAAAGCAAAAACGTAATGAACCTTGTGCTTGCGGAAGTGGTAAGAAATTCAAAAAGTGTTGTGGATAAAAGAGTAAAGCCTGCACTTGCAGGCTTTAGCTTATTCTTGGTCAACCATCCATTTTTTGAAGGCTTTACGCTCTTCTTTAGAGGCTTTGCTATACCATAACTGTAGTTGAACGAGATTATTTGACGCTTCAGCATTTTCCGCTGCTGAAACCTCATTCACAATAGTTTGAGGTTTAGTAGCCGCTAATTGTACATCATTGGGAACAACAACTTTGAGATAACCAATTGCTGCAACTCCACCATTTTGGTTGTATTCCGTTGCTTCTTGGTTATAGTTACGGCCCCACTGCACCCCTGGGTTAAGTAACTTGTCTTCCACTTTTACAATACTCAACCCGTCTTGCTTAAGCAGTTGCCATTCCAGATTGGAAATTTTTTCGTTTGCTTCTTTTATCGTGCGATATGTTGGCACTTGAAATCGAAGCGTTTCATTTTGGCTATCAAACTTTGCGATTATCGTATCACTGTAGACTTTTTTTACATTATCACCATCATCAAAAGTGGGTATATAGCGAAAAACAATCTGATTCATACCATCTTTTAGTGTGACCGTTTTATCACCAAACAACCCACCCTCCGTCTTAGGCTTTTGCATATTAACCGAGAGTAAATCAATATTTTCCGGAACTTTCAGTATGACGTCCGCTACAGCAGAACTGGCCGAGAATGACACCATCAGTGCAACAATCAATGGGTTGGATTTCATTATTTAACTACCTTGTTTCGTATAAAAATCAGCACAACAACAATAATCACTTATCCTGCATACCACAATAAAAAAGCCCAGCAGTCGCTGGGCTTTTCTGATAAATAGGTTGGGATCTTACCAGTAAATACG
>JBOFIW010000556.1:0-2004 GCA_051650365.1 Vibrio sp.
GCCAAATCAGCACTCGATGCGTTTAGTCGCTGCCGATTGTTGTGCGCGTTACGTGAAGGCGATTTTGGGGTGATGGGACTGAACACTCGCATCGAACGGGCGTTGAATGCTCACAAGCTCATTAAAACTCAAGAAGAGATCTGGTATCACGGGCGGCCGATCATGGTCACGCGTAACGATCATGGTCTGGGGTTATACAATGGCGATATTGGTTTGTGTATGCGCGATCGTGAAGATGATCAGGGTAGGCTGAAAGTCTATTTTGAGTTGCCGGATGGCAGCATCAAAGCCGTGTTACCTAGCCGAGTGCCACAACATGAAACGGCGTATGCCATGACCATACATAAATCGCAAGGCAGTGAATTTGATTTGACGTTGCTGATTTTACCGCCTGATTACAGCCCGATCCTGACGCGAGAGCTGGTTTATACCGGCATTACTCGGGCGAAAAAACAACTTAAATTGTATTGCGATAACAAGGTGTTGCTGCGGGCGATTAAAGTGAAAACGCAAAGGGCAAGTGGGTTGGTGGCGAGGTTGGAGCAGTAAATGCTCCGCCATTCCGTGGCGACACAGCATTAAGAGTTTGCAAAAGCTTTAGTAAAGGTGATGCTGCGGATCTGGTAACGTTTACAAGATTCTAGGAGGAAGGTTTTTAAATTGTCACTGGCGGGAAACACACAGTGCACATCGACTCCTGAGAGAAACTCTGCGTCAGCCATATCCCAGAAGCTTTGTAGAGAGTTACAAATAACGGTTTTCATAGACAATTTGCTCTTAGATACATGATGAATGTAGTAATAAAAGCAATCCATGCGTGAATTGAGAGAGGTCTCAAGCGTCAAATCCTGACAATATTGCTGAACAACATTTAATCAAAAACGCGCGCATTCTATCGACCTCTTACCTAAAATAAAAGCGAAAAATGCACAAAAAAGATGCAACAAAGTGCATTAATCTTTCATATCTTTTCATATGCATTTCAAGCTGTTGAATTTAAAGCGGCAGCATCAAAATTTTTGAGCGGCGTTGGTAGTTATATAAGCTCTTTTTAGCCATTGGCAGCGCTTCGACATCGGCTTCAATAAAGCCTTGTTCGCGGAACCAGTGCGTGCTGTGAGTGGTTAGCACAAACAGGTGACGAATGCCCATCTGCTTTGCTTGATGCTTGGTGTGCACCAACAAATGCAGGCCACGGTGACCATCACGATATTCAGGATGAATGGCCACACAAGCCATCTCTGCCATCCGTTCTTCAGGGTAAGGGTAGAGTGCCGAGCAACCAATCACTAAACCATCTTTGTCGATGATGGTGAACTTGTGGATCTCTTGCTCCAGTTGCTCACGAGATCGACGCACCAGAATGCCTTGCTCTTCCAGTGGACGAATCAAATCAAAAATACCGCCAATATCATCAATGGTCGCTTCGCGGATCTGCTCTGCACTGGCCATCACGATCTGAGTGCCGATACCATCAAATGAAAATAGCTCTTGGATCAACGCGCCATCTTCTTTGTAACTGACCAAGTGGCTGCGTGGCACACCGGCGCGGCACGCTTTTAAAGCGGCACGTAAAAAACGCATGGTGCTGAAGCACTCTTCATCATCTGGCGCGCACTCTTGCTCCATGCTTTTGACTAGGCGTTCCACATCGCTCGGGAAAAGTTCGGCAATCGCGTTGCCTTTGTTATCAATGATCCCTTGTTGTGGGCAAAAACCGATCAGTTTGTCGGCTTTAAGTTTAATTGCCACTTGTGTAGCGACTTCTTCGGAAAGTAGATTGAAACACTCACCGGTGACAGAGCTAGCAATCGGGCCAAGCAGCACAATCGAACCTAAATCCAACATGCGGTTGATGCCTTCTACATCAATCCGGCGAATGCGTCCGCTGTGGCAGTAATCGACACCATCATCTATACCTAGTGGTTGAGAGATGATGAAATTGCCGCTCACAACGTTGAGCTGAGTGCCCGCCATCGGCGTATTGTTGAGGCTCATAGAAAG
>JBOFIW010000557.1:0-2299 GCA_051650365.1 Vibrio sp.
AGCATCTTGCAATATGTCTTTATCCGTCACGCCCGCCCATACGGTTAGGCTGGTGAGAATAGAGGCACTGAGCAGAGTGCATCTGAGATAGGTTGGATTTCCTTTCATGGTTAGCTCCTTGTCGTGAACCATTTTAGAGTGATGGCATCACGCGATTGCGGTTCGATGTACGGTTGTTAAGCCAGTCGTTAGGGCAAGTGTCGTAGGATTAATCGGATGAGAAAATGACACTCTCGGTGCATTTTTCTCATCACTTAGGGGGAGTGGTTTGCTCGGCTGCATTGGCGGGGATAGCGAGATCGCGATATTGCTCTGGGGCTTGCCAATGCATACCAAGTGAAGTGGCCCAATGTACGATTTGACCAGAAGTCACGGCGTTGCTGGTAATGTCTTCCAATACATACGCTAACTGGCGGTTGCTCTCGTGGACGGCAATACCAATCTCCCATTTAGGCTTTCCGAGCATTGGGTAAAGTCGATCCGAACTTTGAATAGTGGGCTTAGTACTGGCTTGAGTTGTATTGGCTTGGGTGTGGATAAGCCAATCTATCTGTCCGCCCATGCCCATAATCGCGGTTAACTTTTTTGTGATGAGGTCAGAAAAGGCGAGTTGTAGATTAGGGTAAGTGTGAGTTTGCTGGCGAAAGCGGTCTGATGCGCTAGTAAAGTAAAACTGCGGAAGGCTGTCTTCGACCACGCCAATCGGTTCATATTGGAACAGCGCTAAAGTTTCAATCTGTGCAATTTTGTCTGGGTCAAAGGCGACTTTCCATTGCTCCGTTTGGTATGGCGCGAACATATACACTTGTCCATGAGCGAGTTCGCCCACATCATCACGCATCAATTGCCATTCACGATCGTAGGGAACACGCAACATGACATCGGCTTTGAGACGTCGCCCATCGTCACTGGTGAGATTCAATCCCTTCCATAAGTAATTGCGTAGGTCATCATCACTGCGCTCGCCTGCGGTCATCCAAAGAAGTTCTAGCTTTAACCCCATTTGTTCGGCAATCAAACTGGCTAACCATACGTCCAAACCCTGTGGCTCTCCGGATTGAGAAAGGAACGAATAGGGTGGGAAATCACGATAGACCGCAATCGTAATTTGCCCACTCGCCACGATGTCGTCATACGTTCTGGCTTGTAACGGGGTAAACGTGCCTAAGTAAAACAACAGGGCGAGTAGCCAATATCTCAGCATAGGTTCACTCCGAACAGATGAACGGGAGGATGAAAAGAAACCGCCGGATTAACGCTTCGGAGCGGCCGATTCAAGCCAAGTTCGAATGGCCCACAAGGCTTCTTGATTTAAGTAATCCGCCATTTTTGGCATATAAACCGCACCATCTCGAACTGCGCCATTTTGTACTCGATAGATAAACCACTCATCACCATCCAGATCGGGAGAAAGCAGGCGTAAGTCAGGGGCAATGCCACCGGAAATGCCCTCAAGGCCGTGGCAACGAGCGCAGTTTTGGTTATAGGCTGAAGCACCAACACGCTCGATTTCTTGCAGTGCTGGCCCTGTCTCTGTGCGGTACGGATTGCTTTCACGCCACGTTTCACCGAGAGGGGGCAAGGTTGATGTATCCACACTTTGTGGTGTGACGTTGCCGTGTGCCAAGACAGATCTCGGTACTAGGCCTCCCGCGACAAGAAAAGTGATGAGAATAACGAGCTTGAGGTGAACGGGAATCGCGATGAAAGACATCGAGATTGGATATTGAGTTAAAGGGTGCTTCATGTGGCCTCTCTAGATTGGGTGAAGAAAGTGAGCGAAATTGACATTGAGTTTAGGGAGGGTTATCGCATGAAAACATCGTCCTATAGCCGCAACTCTTCTCCTCCTTTAGGAGGAAATCGGCTGTCATTGGTGTAGCGAGCGTGGCAATTACGGCTCAGGCTGCGTAGATTGACAAGCACGTGAGGCAAGAATGGAAGCGAGCGGTCAGGATGAGATTAGCTCTATTTTGCGGGCGTTTATGGCTCGCACTGTGTTTGTTTAGTGCTCCGGCATGGGCCAGTCGAGAAGTCTTGCTCGGTATGCTTAAGGAGAATGTCCCTTCGCTCACAGGGGTGCCTCAGTATCTTCGTGCACCGGTGACACAAGGCATTGCAGGGGCGCAATTGGGGATTTTGGACGCGAATCAAGCCGGCAAATTTTTAAAGCTGCACTATCAGCTTAATGTAGCAAAAGAAGATCAAACGGCACTGGTCAAAACAGCACAACAGATGTGGCAGCAAGGGGTGAGTATCTTTCTGATTGATGCTTCTACCTCAACGCTACTTGCGGTGC
>JBOFIW010000558.1:0-1613 GCA_051650365.1 Vibrio sp.
AGTTAATACCTATTATCGAACCACTGCCAATTGATACACCTTTTAATACAGTAACATTATCTGCTAACCATACATGTGGTCCGATATAAATACTTTTAGCCGGATTAATCCGTTTTCCATCACGTAAAATATCATGCCCGTCACTGGTCATCAGTTTTACATTGCGTGAAAACATGCATTCACTACCAATAATTAATGTTGTGTCAGATTCTCGACATGATAAAAAACAATTTTCGCCAATTACGCAGTTTTCGCCAATTTCTAATAGACAATTATTGCCGTTGAGTTCGATGGAGACACCTTTTAAATTTACACCATCATTGATAATCAGTTGATTATTGTTACCATTAACATAAATGTCGCAATAGCGAATACGAGTATTTTTACCTATTCGAATACTGTTGTTAGGTTTTACCCGAATTTTATTGCGTAGTTTTGCAATTAAACCAAAGCCAGCCATCTGCAACCTCTTATTATTTTTTGTTCATTTTTCTAAATAGGTAATTACCTTTCACTTTTCGCCATAGGCCAAAAGTGTCGGTCCTTGGAAAAATCGCAATTCGACGTATTTGATAGGGATCTTTGTGCATCAAAAGTGGGCCACTGTTGGTTGCTACGGCAAATGGGTAACCCAGTTCCTGAGCAAGTTGTTTAGAGGTTGCATCATGGTCACCATAAGGATAAGCAAAGGAGGTGAGTGGATCTCCGATTAGCGCTTCAAGTTCGAGTTTGTTGCGCAATATTTCTTCGCGTTGTTCCGATTCACTGAGCTTACTCAAAAAGGGATGAGTCATCGTATGGCCACCAATTTCTACTAATCCAGAGTCATGTAACGCTTTAACTTGCTCCGGTAACATCAAAGGTACCACTTTTTCTGGGTTATCACTAACTTCGACATCCCAGCGATTAAAATTCTCGCCAGTTACCACATACACCACGGCTTTAAATTGATACTTTTTGAGCAGCGGCAGTAACAAGTCATAGTTGTCGCGATAGCCATCATCCACGGTAATGATGATAAAACGCTTACCCGGTTGTAAGCGATGAATAAATCCCTTCTCGGCTAGGTCTTTAAAGGTCAGAGTTTCAAAGCCCATCTTTTTAAGCAACCGAAAGTGTTTCTCAAGCTTCTGAACATGCAAATAAGTACCATGTACCCCTTTTTCGCTGTCATCACGAATAAAGCGGTGATACATGATGATGGGGGCTTCTCGTTGTAACTTGTTGACATAAACTGTTTGATAAAGGCTTTCAAGGTCATCCACAATCACTTGTAAATCATAGTTAAGCCTGATCTGTTCAGTGATCTCTTGAGCGCAGTGTGGTTGACTTAGGCCTTGCTCAATCAACGCGGGGATCTGCTGGAAATCTATCGCCAAATCTCGTGGGCCGATATCGCCAAAATTGGTTGCCATGGCTTGGTTTAGATTATCCAATTCGATAATGCCCACACAGCTTGCTTCACCAATCGCAAGAGTCGGGCGGCCACATAGGAGTGCCTCCATCGCGACTCGTCCTGCACCAATCACCAAATCTGATTGAGCCATGACCTGTTCAACGTTAGCGCTGTAGCCGGGAAATGAGACTTTATCTTGCAGTGCATTAAAACGCTC
>JBOFIW010000559.1:0-2012 GCA_051650365.1 Vibrio sp.
CCGCGGTGACCATCCAGTTTTTGGCTTTGACTAACGGTTTGTGCTCAAAGCCGGTGGCTTGTTCGGGTGCAACGGCATCCGTGGTTTGATTGGGTGTAGCGTGTGCAGCAATGGCAAAAATTAGCGCAGGAAGCGCCAATGGTGTATGAGTCCAATTCATGCCCATCTCCATTTTGGTTGTCATGAAGCGTTTATGTTAACGGGAGGTTAAACTGTGGTTCTAGCGAGTTGTTGTTTAAATCGGTGATTTATGCAGCAATGTCTCAGGATTGAATGAGCTTGGCGTTAATGATGTTTTTCGAGGGAAAGGGGAGATAAGCAAGAGCTTGCTTATCTCATGTGACTTAATTTTGTTGCACGCGTCGAGCTGTTCGTCCCGCTGTTAAACCATCAAAACTGAATACTGCGAGAGCGCCCCAAATAAAAGCGAAGGTGATGGCTTTATCACTGGTAAGGGCTTCGCCGTACACCAACACCGCGAGCAAAAACATTAAACTTGGGCCAATGTATTGGAAAAAGCCTAACGTAGAGAGTTTGAGGTGCGCTGCCGCTCCGGTAAAGCAGAGTAAAGGTAAAGTTGTGACTACCCCCGCAGAGATCAGCAGCAGATTGAGTTGCCAATCATTGAGCATCATATTGCTGGTGGCGCTGTCAGCGAACCAAAACAGATAAATGGCTGCCGCAGGGAGCATGAACAGCGTTTCCAGAAACAGCCCTGTTTGCGCATCCACTTGAATTTTCTTACGCAGCAAACCGTAGAAGCCGAAAGTAGTGGCAAGGGCAATCGCCACGATAGGTACGGAACCAAACACCACCAATTGAACACCGACCCCAATGGCGGCAAGCGCGACTGCAAACCACTGTAATTTACGCAGCCGTTCCCCTAAAAACAGCATACCAAGCAGCACGTTGAGCAGCGGGTTAATGTAGTAGCCTAAGCTGGCATCCAACATCTTATTTGAATTGATTGACCAGATAAAAATCAACCAGTTACCGCCAACCAACAGCGCGGTGACTAGGAGTAGCCAAAATTTACGTGGAGTTTGTATTACGCTAACCACGCTGCGCCAGCGATGACCGAAATGGATCAGTACCGCCAGTAAAACAAACGACCATAGCACTCGGTGGCTAAGAATTTCTGGTGCGGATATGGCTCCAAGCGCTTTGAAATAAATCGGTGCCACACCCCACATGGTGTAGGCGCTAATCGCAAGCAAGATACCTTTTCTGGCATTGTGTTGATCGGGAGTCATCGACAGCTTCTCTTGTTATCTTTATGGCCGCTTTGGTTGCGGCGGGATCGGAGTATAACCTGAGAATCGTACACTGTACGTATTTTGCGGTTTTATTCACCGGGCAACCCCTCTACAATAGCCAGCTTGTTGGCGACTTATGACTCACACTTTGCACTCTACCGATATGACCGCGACCTTAATGGCTGAATCTTCTGCTCCCTCTGTGACTCCTGAACGTGTTTTACACGAGGTGTTTGGCTATCAGCAATTTCGCGTTGGTCAGCAAGAGGTGATTGAGGCGGCGTTGGCTGGGCGTGATAGCTTGGTCATCATGCCGACGGGTGGTGGTAAGTCGCTCTGTTACCAGATCCCTGCACTGGTGTTGGAAGGGGTCACATTAGTCATTTCTCCCCTGATTTCGCTGATGAAAGATCAGGTTGACCAGCTTAAAGCCAATGGTGTGGCGGCAGAGTGCGTAAATTCTACTTTGACGCGCGAGGAGCTGATCGCGATTTACAACCGCATGCACGCAGGGCAGCTCAAGCTGTTGTATGTGTCGCCAGAGCGGGTATTGACCGCCGAGTTTATCGAGCGTCTCAGCCATCTGCCGTTAGCCATGATTGCGGTTGATGAAGCGCACTGTATTTCGCAATGGGGACACGATTTTCGCCCTGAATACGCCTCACTAGGTCAGCTTAAGCAGCATTTTCCCCATATCCCTGTGATGGCACTGACTGCGACTGCGGATGACGCGACTCGTCACGACATCATGCAGCG